>JASHZK010000305.1 GCA_030042575.1 Acidimicrobiales bacterium | reverse complement strand
CCGCCGGGGAGGCGGCCGCCGCCTTGGAGCGTGGGGTGGTGGTGGCGGCGGCCGGTCCCCAAGTGCTGTCGGATGCGGCGGCGGCCGGGGGTGAACCGACCCGGCCTCGTGCCCAGCCGGCGGCAAACTCCCAGGTCAGCGCGCCCAACCGGTCCGCCACCGGGCCGGGCGGCCGGTCCTAGTCTTGCTCGGGCATGTTCCCCTACGCCGAGGAGCGGTTCACCGACGCCGAGACCGAGGTCCTGCGGCGCTACTTCACCGACGTGAGCGGGCCGGTGTTCGCGCTGGTCAACCTGCCCGAAGTGGTGAAAGGGGCGTTGTTCGCTCGTTACTCGCGATCGGCCAAGAGCCTGCGCCGGCTCTTCCTCGACGAGTTCGTCGGCGACCTCGACGTCTCCGGCGACGCCGGGGTGGACGCCACCGTGGGCCTCGAGCGCGCCGAGCAGCTCTACGAACGGGTCTTCGTCGAGTACGGCGACGACTCGGTAGCTCAGCTGGGCGGTGTGCACCTGGCTTGCGAGCAGGCGTCGAACCTGCTCACCAAGGTGCTCGAGTGGGGGCGGCTCATGGCCTATCTCGAGCAGTCCACCCGGTACGTCGCCTACGACATCCGCCTTCCGAGCGGGCACTACCGATACTGGCGCGACCCCGAGATCCTCGACTCGGCCATGGGGGCGCGGTACGTGGGCGACATGGACCGGCTGTTCGACACCTACGCCGAGCTGCTTCCCCAGATGCAGACCCATCTGACCCGGCGTTGGCCTCAACAGCCGGGCGACTCGGATTTCGTCTACCGCCAGTCCATCCGGGCCAAGGCCCTCGACGTGCTGCGCGGCCTGTTGCCGGCTGCCTCGCTGTCCAACGTGGGGATCTACGCCACGGGCCAGTCCTACGAGATGCTGCTCATGCGTATGCAGCTGCACCCGCTGCCCGAAGCTCGGCGCTACGGGCAGATGATGCTCGAGGAACTGCGCAAGGTCATTCCCTCGTTCCTGCAGCGGGTCGACCTGCCCGAGCGGGGAGGCGCATGGTCGGGCTACCTGGCCGCCACCCGGACGGGCACCGAGGAGGTGGTGGGTCGGCTGTGGCCGCAACGGACCCAGGGTGAAGCCGGCGAGGGACCTCGGGTCCGGCTGGTGGACTTCGACCCCGAGGGCGAGGAGAAGGTGCTGGCCGCCATCTGCTACCCGTTCACGGCGTTGGCCGAGGACGAGGTACGCCGGCGGGTGAGCCGGCTCGGCGCCGCCGACCGTGTGGCGCTGTTCGCCGCCTACCTGGGGGAGCGGACCAACCGCCGGCACCGCCCGGGCCGGGCCTTCGAAAGAACGGGGTACCGCTTCGAGGTGGTCTCCGACTATGGCGCCTTTCGAGATCTCCAGCGCCATCGCATGCTCACCATCGAATGGCAGGAGCTCGGCACCGGCCTGGGTTTCGCCGTGCCCCCCGCCGTCGTCGAGGCCGGGCTGGCGGACGCCTACGAGACGTCGATGGCCCGCTCGGCCGACCTGTACGACGCATTGCGAACGGTGTTCCCCACCCAGGCTCCCTATGCGGTGGCTCTGGGCTTCCGCCTGCGCTACGTCATGCAGATGAACGCCCGGGAGGCCATGCATCTCATCGAGCTGCGCTCGGGCCGCCAGGGCCATCCCGAGTACCGCCAGGTGGCCCAGCACATGCACCGACTCATCGCCGAGGAAGCCGGGCACCGCGCCATTGCCGCGGCGATGTCCTTCGTCGATCACGACGAGCACGATCTCGAGCGCATCGACGCCGAACGACGTGCCGAGGCTCGTCGGCGCGCCACGGCCGGGACGGGCGCCCTGGGCTGAGGGCGTCGGGTGTCGGCGTCTACGGCGCGACGGAAACGATGACGGACGCCGTTCGACAAACGTCCCGGTGCTGACCTGGGAGGACGGAAAGAGTCCCTGGTACCGGCGCTACAAATCCGCTTGACGACCGGGGGAGTGGCGAGCGTAGTGTTCCCGCAGTCCCCAGACGCCCCTGCACCGTTTTGCCGGGAAACCGGCTCGACGGCGCTCGAGGGGGGGATGCTGTGAGAAGCGGAGGGTGGCCCGAGGGACCGAGTAGAGAACGTCCCGCCATGACGTCGGCGCCGGCGAGGTGGAGACGGCACCAAAGGTCCCCGGGCCCTACCGCCCACCGAAGGGCCACCACGGTCCGGTCCTTCGCCGGTCACCGGTCGGTATCCGGCCACCCTCGACAAGCCGGCTCGGGGAGCGCCCGAGCTCACCGTACGGCGCGCTGTTCCGGTGGACACCAGCACGTCACAGCCTTCGATCGGACGTGGCCGACCCGTTGAGGCCAGCCGATATGCTCCCCCGGCGCGAGACGACCGGAGAAGGGCTGGGCGTGGCAGACGAGCTGGACGAAGTCGAGGAGCTCGAGGAGCTCGACGCCGAGGACCTCGAGGACCTGACCGAGGACGACATCCTCGAAGAAGACGACCTCGACGAGGACGACCTCGAGGACACCGAGGCGGTCGAGGAGGAGGGGGAGAACCTCGACGCCGAGGCAGCGCCGGTGGCCGCGGTCAGCGCCGAGGAGGGTGAAGAGGAGGAAGAGGAGGTCGAGGACGAGGACGTCGAGGCCTCCCTGGACGAGATCCTCAAAGAACGCCTGGTCGTCGAGGAGGAGGACGAGGACGAGGAGGTCCCCGAGCCCGACGACCGATCGGAGATCTCCGAGCGGGTATTGCCCAAGCAGGCCGACGAGTTCGTGTGCCGTTCCTGTTTTCTGGTGAAGCACTCCAGCCAGCTGGCCGATCGGTCCCGCGGCCTGTGCCGAGACTGCGTGTGAAGCGCACCGGGACCGGGGCCAGGCAGACGGGCGAGGAGGAGGACCGGTGAGCGACGAGCACAGCGACGACGACAAGAGCCCGGTGGACAGGCTGCTCGACGTGCTCGTCTACGGGCCGGCGGGCCTGGCCGTGGCCGCGGTCGAGGAGTTCCCCAAGCTCGTGGAGAAAGGGCGGCATCGGGTCGACGGCCAGGTGCACACCGCTCGCCTGGTGGGGCAGTTCGCCGTGCAGATGGGTCGGCGCCAGCTCGAGTCCGCCCTCGGGGGGCTGGCGCCCCGTACCAATTCGCCGTCACCCGGTCCCGCTCCGAAGCCGGCTGAGCCGGCCCGGCCCGGTCCGGTGGGATCGGTCGCGGCGGGACCGGCTGCGGTCCGGGCCTCCCAGGTGGTCTACTCCGGCACGGAGAACGGGGCGCTGGCCTCCGACGCCCTGGGCATCCCGGGCTACGACAGCCTGTCGGCCTCCCAGGTGGTCCAGCGGCTGGGCGGCTTGTCCGACGGAGAGCTGGTGGCCATCCGCGACCACGAGCTCGCCCATCGTCACCGCCAGACGATCCTCAACCGAGTGGAGCAGCTCCGGGCGTCGGGGCCGGGCGGCGCCTGACCTCTCGGTGGAAGGGCGCCGGTCCATGGAGGCGGCCCGTCCCGCGGTGCGGGAAGACGCCGAGGCCTGTGCCGGGCTGTGCCGGCGGGCCACGGAGGAGCTGCGCCAGATGAGGGGCGGGGACCTCTATCTCCAGCGGGAGGTGAGGCTGGGGGTCGAAACACTGCTGCGGCCGGGGGGCCTCGACGACCTGCGGGCCACATGGCGGCGACATGTCGTGGTGGGGACGATCGACGAGGCGGTGGTGGGCCTGGCCGTGGCCCACGTCGACCGGGTGGGGGAGGCCGCTTTGGGAGTCGTCGACGGGTGCTACGTCGAGCCCGAGGCCCGCGGCGTGGGAGTGGGCCGGGCGCTCTTGGATGCGCTCATGGCTTGGTTCGCCACCCACTGCTGTGAGGGCGTCGACGCCGGAGCCCTCCCCGGCGACCGACGTACCAAGAACTTCTACGAGGCCGCCGGCTTCAAGGCTCGTCTCCTCACCCTGCACCACCGGCCCCGGTGAAGGCGCCGGGCGTCCCGGTGCGCCCGGAGGTGGCGGTGGGCGCGGTGGCCGTCGAGGAAGGTGCGCTTCTCTTGGTGCGCAGAGGACGACCACCGCAGGCCGGGAGCTGGAGCCTGCCCGGCGGCCGGGTGGAAAGGGGCGAGACGCTGGCACGAGCCGTCGAACGCGAGGTGGGCGAGGAGACGGGGCTCGTGGTCCACTGCGGGCGTCTCGTGGGATGGGCCGAGCGCATCGGCCCCGACCACCACTTCGTGATCCTCGACTTCGCCGTGACGGTGGTGGACCGTCGTCTTTCGCCGGGGGACGACGCCGCCGAGGCGGCCTGGGTCCCGGTGGCCGAGCTCGGGCGCCTACCGCTGGTCGAAGGGCTCGAAGACTTCCTCCGTGGCCACCACGTGATCTGAGGAGGCGAACCAGGGGTCAGGCCCGGCGGGCTCCCACCGGGGTGGGACGGCGGGGCCCAGGCGGCGGCGGGATGGGCAGCCCGAGCAGGCGCGCCAATTGGGGCACCTGACCGGCGCTGCGATGCACCGCCTGCAGGAGCTCATCGCTCGGGTCGTCCGGAAGACCGACGGGCTTGACGTTTCGACGCACCGGCGAGGACGTCACGGCTTCGAGCAGGACGAGCCATTGCTCCTCGGGGACAGCGGGGTTCATGGCCGCCCCTGCCTCGGTGACCATGCGCAGGGCCACGTCGGCGGGGATGCGGGCGGACGGCTCGGGCGGTCGGGAGGCCACCCGCAGGGCCTCGGCCACCCTGCCCTCGTCCAGGGCGGTGCTGACGCGGCCCAGCCACGACTGGCGCAAGGCGGTGACCCGCGTCTCGAGCGATTCGCGCAGAGCGCCCTGCAGGGCGCGCCCTTCCTCGTCGAGGGCGACGGTCGAAGCGGCTGTGACCACGGCCCGGACCTCACGCAAGGGGGCGTCGTTGGCGGCGGTGCGCACGGCCGTGGCCCGGTCCTTCCAGGTGGCCAGGTTGAGCCGGGGTAACAGCTCTTCGGCCATGGCCAACAGCGGTTCGGCCGGCACGACGGCCCGGCTCTCGGTTCGGGCCCGGGTGTTCTGTTCGTCGATGGCCGCCCGCAAGGCGGGGATGCCGCCGCGCAGCAGCTGTTCGGCCACGGGAAGCTGCTCGGGTCGCAGATCGGCCAGCACGGCGTTGCGGTAGGTGGCCGCCGGCTGCAGGCGCCCTGGCCGGCCGCGCTCGGCACGTCCCCCGGGTTCGGCTCGCGGCCGGCGGTCAGGTGGCGCCCCCCGTTCGCCACGGCCCTGTCTTCCCGCCACGTCTCGCCGGAGGCCTCGGCCGTCGGCGCCTTCGTCGTCGGCCCGCTGCCGGCGGCGCCCGGGGCGGTCGCGCTCGGTCCCGACATCGGCTCCGTCACGGGGAGGACGACGACGCCTGTCCTCGTC
>JASHZK010000304.1 GCA_030042575.1 Acidimicrobiales bacterium | reverse complement strand
GACGCGGTGGCTCGGGTAGACAGAGATGGGCACGATTTGCGCACCCTCCGCCCGCGTGCCTACGAGGCAGCGGTCCGGCCGGCAACCCGGTGGCGGCGAATCCTCGCCGTGGAGCCCGCCGGGGCCGGCGGACCCTCCTCAAACCATGTAGGTGCCCTCAGAGCCGGCCCGCATTAGCCTCGCCCCGAGTTCCGCGCCCCGAGGCGCCGGGAGACACGGAGGATGACCGCGCTGGCCGAGCTCGTGCGCCCCATGTTGGCCACGGCGGCCAAGGTGCTGCCCGACGACGACGAGAACTGGGCCTTCGAATTCAAGTGGGACGGGGTGCGGGCCGTCGCCTACGCCGAGGACGGGCGGATCCGACTGTTCAGCCGCAACGACCTCGAAGCCACCGTGAGCTATCCGGAGCTGGGCGCTCTGGCCGAGTCCCTCGGCCGCCGGCCGGTCATCCTCGACGGAGAGATCGTGGCCTTCGACGAGGACAACCGGCCCAGCTTCGGGGTGCTGCAGCAGCGCATGCACGTGGCCGATGCCGAGCGGGCCCGGAGCTTGGCCCGGCGCCTCCCGGTGACGTACCTCCTGTTCGACGTGCTGTACCTCGACGGTCGCTCGACCACCGGTCTCGAGTACGTCCGGCGCCGGGAGCTCCTCGATTCCCTGACCCTCGAGGGCGGCCGCTGGCACACCCCACCGTGGTTCTCGGGCCCCGGCCACCAGGTCCTGGCCGCCGCGGCCGAGAACGGCCTCGAGGGAGTGGTGGCCAAACGACGCCAGAGCCGCTACCGGCCGGGGCGGCGCAGCGGCGACTGGCTGAAGGTCAAGCACGCCCGCACCCAGGAGGTGGTCGTCATCGGTTGGACGTCCGGCCAGGGGCGGCGCCAGGAGACGCTCGGTGCGTTGCTGCTCGCCGTGCCCCGGGACGGTCGACTTTGCTATGCCGGGAAGGTGGGAACCGGTTTCACCGACAGGATGCTCGACCGTCTGGGTGAGCTCCTCACGCCCTGGCAGCGCCCGGACCCCCCCGTCCCCGGCCCGCTGCCCCGGGGCCAGGTGGGTGGAGCCAGGTGGGTGGAGCCGAAGCTGGTGGGCGAAGTCAGCTTCGGGCAGTGGACCGGGCAGGGACGTCTTCGACACCCGGTGTGGAGGGGCCTGCGGCCGGACAAGGCACCGGCCGACGTCGTCCTCGAGACGTGAGCGACACCCCGTCGGCGGGCCGGGAGGGGCGGCAGTGGCGCGGGCCGCCGCGGGTGCGGCAGCCGGCCCCGCTCATCTCGTGGCGGCTGCCCTCGGGGCGGGGCGCCACCGAGCAGCCCAACGCCGTCGGCGACCCCGTGCCGCTGACGGTCAGGTTCTGGACGGCGGTGGTGCTCACCGGGGTGGCCACCGGCCTGCTGGGAGCGTTCTTGATGTTCGTGCTCTTCAGTGTCGAGCACCTGGTCTACGGCCATCCCGGCACCACCTTTCAGCACGCGGTCGAGCAGGCGGCGGATCCCCGACGGATGGTGGCGCTGGTGGTGGCCGGCGCGGTGGGCGGGCTGGCCTGGTTCGTGCTCCGGCGCGCCACCCGGGGCGAGCCGGCCAACATCGACGACGCCGTGTGGAACGGCACGGGAGAGCTGTCGCTTCGCCGCTGCCTGGGCACCTCGCTCATCTCCGAGGTGGTGGTGGGCATGGGGGCCTCGCTCGGCCGGGAGGCCGCCCCCAAGTTGATGGGGGGAGCGGCGGCCAGCGCCCTGTCGGGACCGATGCGGCTCGCCCCGGCCCAGCGCCGGTTGCTGGTGGCCTGTGGAGCGGGGGCCGGATTGGCCTGCGTCTACAACGTACCCGTGGGCGGCGCCCTGTTCACCGCCGAGCTGCTGGTGGGGAGCATCGGCCTGCCCGTCATGCTGCCCGCCCTGACGTGCTCGGCCGTGGCCACCGCCACCGCTTGGATCTACCTTCCCCAGCACGCCACCTACGTGAACCTGCCGAACTATCCCTTCAGCATGACCTTGATGATCTTCTCGCTGTTGCTGGGACCGGTGGCGGGCCTGGCGTCGGTGGGATGGGTGCGGCTGATCGGTTTCGCCTCTCACCACCGGCCCCGGGGAGCAGCTGCACTGCTGGCGCCCGTGGTCGCCTTCGCGTCGGTGGGGCTCATCGGCATCGGCTATCCCCAGGTCTTCGGCAACGGCCAGGGCCTGGCCCAGGACGCCTTCGTAGGGGCGGGGAGCGTGGCGCTGTTCGGTGCCCTGTTCGCCCTGAAGCCGGTGGCCACCGGGCTGTGCCTGGGCAGCGGGGCCAATGGAGGGCTGTTCACCCCGACCCTGGCCACCGGGGCGGTGCTCGGCGGCTTTCTCGGTGCGGCGTGGTCGACGGGCTGGGGTGGCGCGCCGGTGGGCGCCTTCGCCATGGTGGGGGCGGCAGCCATGGTCGGCGCCTCCATGCAGGCGCCCCTGACGGCGCTGGTGCTGGTGCTCGAGCTCACCCACAGCGGCTTCTCCATCTTCGTGCCCCTCGTGGTGGCCACCGCCGGCGCCACCATGGTGGCCCGTTACGTGGATGGTTACTCGATCTACTCCGCTCGCCTGCCTGCCGAGACCAGCTCCTGAGCGTGACCACGGCACCGGCCAGAGCCCGGCTGCCGTGGGAAGCCTCGGCTCAACCCATGGCCGCCTCCACCACGTAGCCGGCGGCCAAGAGCCGCTCTTCGCTCCACCACGGGCCCACCAGCTGCAAGCTGGCCGGCACGGGCCCTGACGACGGCACCGGTAGGGACAGCGCCGGCACGCCCCCCAGGTTGGCGGGCAGCGTGCAGCGGGCCATCAACAGCTCCTCGCCTCGGCCCAGAGGTGGAGGGAAAACCGTCAACGTGGGCACGGCCAGCAGGTCGACGCGCCGAAAAAGGTCCTCCAGGCGGCCCTTCCAGCGGCCCCGCGCCTCCCAGGCCCTGGCCACCACGGCCTCCTCGACACCCTGGCCCAGGCGCAGCCGGCCGACCACGTCGGCGCCGATCCGGCCCCCGGCCCGGTCCACCAGGGCGCCATCGGTGGCCCACGCCTCCACCACCAGCAACAGACCGGCAGCTGCTGTGACCGCGTCCCACTCGGGGAGCCCCAGCTCCTCCAGCTCCCACTCGGTTGCCCGCAGGGCGAAGTCGACGGCGGCATCGACGGCGGGATCGGCCTGCGGTCGCAATCGCCCCACCCGCAGCGGCCCGGCCGACCCCGCGGTGAACCCCGGTTCGAGGAGCGCCATGCCGGCTTCCAGCCCGGCCACGCTCGAGGCCATGGGGCCGATGGTGTCGAAGCTCGGGGCCAAGGGCCACACGCCCTGAAGCGAGATGCGACCGTGGGTCGTCTTGAGCCCGGCCGTCCCGCAGCAGGCCGAGGGGATGCGCACCGACCCCCCGGTGTCCGATCCGTAGGCGACGTCGGCCTCGCCGCTGGCCACGGCCACCGCCGAGCCACTCGACGAGCCCCCGGGCACCCGGGTGGGGTCGAGCGGGTTGACGGGGGTGCCGAACCAGGGGTTCTCCCCCGTCACTCCCAGTGCCAGCTCGTGGAGGTTGGTCTTGCCCACGATGCGGGCTCCCGCGGCCCGGGCTCCGGCCAGGCAGGCGGCGTCGGCCGGGGCCGAGGCGGCCTCGTCGGCCACCAGCCGGCAACCGGCGGTCGTGGGCACCCCGGCCATGTCGATCAGGTCCTTGACGGCCAGGCGCAGGCCGGTCCCGGCAGTGTCGAAGCGCGTGATGAAGGTGCTCACCGTCGGCGGCATGGTAGCCAGCGCTGGTCTGCGGCCCCCGCCGGTGGGTACCGTGACGGTGATGGAAGACGACGACCTGATCGCCCGCATCGACGCTCTGGTCGAGCACGAGCATCGCCTGCACACGCGCTCGACGCAGGGCGAGCCTCTGAGCGAGGCCGAAAAGGAGCAATTGGCCGAGCTCGAGGTCCGCCTCGACCAGTGCTGGGACCTCCTGCGCCAGCGACGGGCGCGGCGGCACGCCGGCCAGGATCCCGACGAAGCGGCCGCCCGGCCCGCCGAAGTGGTCGAGCGTTACCAGCAGTAAGCAGCGGGTGGGCGCCGGCCCGACGCCCGGCTACAGGGCGCGCTCGGCCCAGCCACGCAGGTAGGCCGCTTGGCCCACGTGCTGCAGGTCGTCTTCGATGACGCTGACCAGGCGCACGCCGAGGGTGACCGGTGGGTCCCATCTGGTGTCCACCACCCGGTCGAGGTCGCGTTCGCCCAGCGTCCGCACGAAATCGATCGTGGCTCGGTGCACGGCGTCGTGGTAACCGAAGAGCAGGGCGCCGGAACCTCGCACCGCTCCCACCTCGTCGGCTGCCTGGCTCCAGCCGGTGGCCGAAGGCTCGAAGGGAAGGGCGAAGCGCCCGTGCCAATCCTCTGCCGTCCAGCGCTGCTCGGCGCCGGCCACGCTCGCCACGTGGTCGTCCTGGACCCGGGTGAGATGCCAGACCAACCAGGCGATGGTGTTGGCCTCGGGATCGGGCCGGAAAATGAGATGGGCCTCGTCGATGCCGGAGAGCACGCCCTCGACCCCGTGGCGGACCCGTTCGAAACCGTCGCACAGCAACGAGGAGACGTCCATGGCGCGCACCCTAGGCGCGCCAAGGCTCCGACCCCCTCTCTTACGGTCGGCCTCCGCCCTCCCGATTCCCGAACGAGACCAGGTGCTTCAGCGACTCCTGCCTTGGCGTTCCGGCCAGGAAGGACTCCCAGCCGAGGGCTGTCCGGCCCTCGGTCGTTCGATCTTCGGCCCCATCCGCCCCGCCGCTCGTCGTGTCGGGCGTGCCCATCGCCGCCATCAGCCTTTGGTGGGCCTCGTTCCAGACCGCGGCCGAGTTGATCTGCGATGCCTGGGCCATGAGCGCTTCGAGCTTCCGAGCGCTCTCCTCGGCCGCCGCCGCCTCCCCCATGGCGGTTTCGGCCGTGCGCGTGGCCAGTGTCTCGGCATGCGCCAATTCCCCGGCTCTCCGCTTGGCCGCGGCGACATCGGTGCTCGCCTCTTCGGCGCTACGGGTGGCGTCGTGGGCAGCTTGGGCCAGCTCCCCGGCCCGCTGCTTGGCCGCCGCCGCCGCCTCCACAGCGCGGTGCTCGGCCTCCGCCAACCGGCCGGCTCTCTCCTTGGCCGCAGCTGCCTCCCCCATGGAGACCTGAGCGGCCTGGGCCAGCTCCCCGGCCCGCTGGGCGGCGGTGGCCGCCTCCCTGATCGCCTCTCGGGCAGCCTGGGCCAGATCCCCGGCGCGCTGGTTAGCCGCTGCCGTCTGCCCGACCACCTGCCGGGCGGTTTGCGCCAGCTCCCCGGCCCGCTGGGCGGCGGCTGCCGCCGTCTGCACGGCGTCCTGTTCGGCCTCCGCCAGCTCCCCGGCCCGCTGGTCGCCCGCCGTCAGTTCCCCGATGGCTTCTCCTGCCCTTTTCTTCGTCTCCGCGGCGACGTGCGCCAGCTCCTCGGCTCGCCGGGCGGCCGTCGCCGCTTCTCTCACGGCTTCCTGGGTTCGCTGCCCCGCCGCCTCGGCAGCCAAGGCCAACCGCCGGGCCCTCTGCTTGGCCTCGGCCACGACCACCGAAGCCCGTGCCATCTCCAACAGGACCTCGGCGGCGCTTGCCAGTGACTGCCATTCTTCGGGGGTCTCGACCTCGCTGGCGAAGGTCGGTACCTTCCTGTCGGTCAGCCGGCAGTCAGCGAGACCCGTCTGCGCTTGGGACGGCGCCGGTCGACTCCCGGGCGTTGACGTCTCCTCCGACGGGCGACCGATCACCGTCGCCGCTACCTCTTCGGCATGGCCAGGGGTGCCAATCGGCTCCCGACGGGAGCCCCCGGGTGCCGCGCCATGACCCCGGTTGTCGACACCTCGAGTCATGGAACTGGCGTCGGCATTTGCGCAGGCGACCTTGAAGAATTTCACAACGGGCCACGTGGGCGTCACCTTCTCCGAAGTGAACGGCGGACCGCGTGCGGCCTGCTCGCGTCCATCCCCCGTTGCAAAGATCCGCCCGGGACGCCGGCGACGATCTCACGGCACCCACGGCGCCGGGGACGACGATGGGCCGGCAACGATCCCCTCGCCTCCCATGGCGCCGGGGACGACGACGGACCCGATCTGGTTCAGGCTCCCGCCCGAGAGGACCTCGAACTCGTCCACGATGCCCGACCCCCCGGTTTGCACGTAGAGGAACCGTCCGGCGGCGGTGGCATCGACCGTCCCCGCGTCGGTCGGCGTGGGCGGTGACAGCAGCTGCAGAGCCCCGTCGAAGCTCTCCTGGAAGCCGCTCAGATCCGCACTTCCAGCGTTGGACACGTAATAGAAGCCCTGGGTCCACACCACCCAGCAGGTGGCCTGCTGACCGGTTCCCACCGAGTCGAGCAACGACACGGTGCCATCAGGAGCAAGGGCATAAGTGGCCAATGCGTCGGTCCCCGCCTCGGTCACCACCAGGCGGCCCGCGGGGTCGAAGGTGACGGCGAAGGGCACCGTCCCCAGCTCGGCGTTCACCACCGGTGCCGGGCTCGGGATGCCCGACGGTCCCACCCCGAACACGTCGATGTCGTCACCGTTGGCCTTGGTGGTCACCACGAGTTGCGTCCCGTTGGGCGAGAAGGCGACCTGCCCAGGAGTGTTGACGTACTGGGTGGCGCCGGTGGGGATGGTCAGGCCGAGTGACCTGTTGGACCCGGGGATGGGGACGAGCCAACCGGCTCGTGAGTAGAAGCCCTGGATGTTGGCATCCCCCTCGGCGTTGAGCACGTAGACCAACCCGTCGTGCACGGTGACGCTCACGGGGAACTGGCCCCCGGAGGCGACGACCTGGCGGAGGACGAGCCGGTCGCCGGCCACGGCGAAGACCGACACGGAGTTGCTCCCGG
>JASHZK010000303.1 GCA_030042575.1 Acidimicrobiales bacterium | reverse complement strand
CCCAGAATACTGGGCTGCGTCCGGCAGTTCGATGTACCTGGCCCCCCGGATGTGTCTCGGATAGGTGGAGGCGTGCACGCCCCGGATGAAAGAGTCATCGGTTCGATGAATCACGAGGGTTGGTACCCGGATGGCAGCTTGTGGTCCTCCTAGTGGGGCAAGCGCAGGCCCCCGCCTCTCATTAGCGAGTGAGAACGTGTGGTCGGATGCGATGGAAGGGGAGGCAGACAAGCTGACCACCGCGCACTTCCATCGAAGTCCTCACCAGCGGTTCAGATCACCAGGGGTAGCCATTTCCACCTGAATGGAGTGGTGAAAGGACCACCTTGGCGGTGACCTTCCAGTTCCTCGCTGTGCAGCCCGTGCTGGCCACTGCAATCGTGTGGCTGTTGTACGTGATGACCCCCGTTCCCGTGACGTAGCTACCTTCTACCGGATCTGGTCCGGTCGGCGCCCAGGTGACCGTGCAGTCAGGCTCGATGCTCGACGTGAATGTGGCGCCTTTCTCCGGGATGTAGAGGTATACAGAAGAGGGGCCGGCTCCACTCCCCTTGAACCTCCAGTGCCCATTGGTGTTGTTGGTCGTGATGGTGTCGGTCCCATGGAGGCTGTCGGTGCAACCGTTGACCGTGGGTGACGCGGCCAGGGTAATGGTGTCCACTGGGCCCGGCGGCCTGCTCGTCCCCGTGGCGTGGAAGTTTGTGCACGTGATCGTGATCGGGACCGAGTCGATCTTGCCCACCACGGTCATGACGGTGCTCGTCTTCAGCTTCGCTGTGACCGGGCTGGCCGCCCCGAGCGCGGCAAACGCCGTCGTGGCCGCGCCGAGTACGGTTGCTACCGTCAAGCCGACGACCACCGCTAGCTTTCCTTTGTTCGTCATCATGGTTTGGGCGCCCCCTATTGCCGTTCCCGTTGTCGTCTTCTGCCAGCCAAGCCCGTGGTGCCGGCGTGGTGATGATTTGAATGATTGCAGTCACCTGCTAACAACCCCAATATTGATGAACCACATGACGTGACAACCGGTGGGCGGAGAGCAGCATTCACTGGCCTTAGCGTGGTGACTCACCGGGCCACTCGGCATTGACGCCGATTCCACAACACGGAGCGCTGGTGACTCGACAAATACGCCGATTCTGCGCTCCCGGCGCTCCCGACCCAAACGCCTGGACTCGCGCGGTATTGCTCGACCCGGGGAGGGACGGCGACGAAGGACGGGTGGGAGCGTTACGGCTCGCCGACGTGAATCTCTCCTCCGATCTCCGCCACCAGACCTCCCTGGTAACCCTGCCCAGCGTGATCTCGGCGGGTGGCCTACCAGCCAGGGCGCTCGGCATCGGCTTCTCGGACGGTGAGCCGAAGCCCATTAGATTGCGGGGGGTGACCTCAACCGGTAAGCCCGAACCACGGCCGAGGGGGCTCCTTGCCCGCTGGAAGGCTTGGCGCTCACGCAGACTCCTCAGGAACGCCAGAATCGAAGAAGCATTCAGACAAGGCCAGATTGAAAACCGACGGTCCGCGTATCCATTCGTTCCACCAGGCGGAGGTAACCCTGGCTGACGAATCTGCTGTAGCCCCCTGTCGCCGTCACCGTCGGCGACACCTGCATCAACAACCTCTGATCGACGGGTCAGAACATCCCTTCGATCACGTGGCGAGTCGAACCGAAGGCGAAACAAGCTAGACCCGGTTAACGCATATTCCGATCTGGCGAAATCGTCCGATTATGCCGGGTCAGGCTCGGAGTGGTAGGGACCATGGCAGGTCAGGCCCGCGAGGGCAACGGGGATCAAGCAACGGCAGGGTTATGGGGCGGGTGGGTCAGCGGGCAGGGTGCTCGACCACGGCACATACAGCCTGGTCCAGTTCGATGCACCGAACGGTCGTCGATTATCGTGCTGTGGGAGGCCATGGAAACTGGCGTGTGGGGACTTCTCGGCTTCGGACGGTTGCTTTGGTATCCCTATCCGTTGCGGTTCAAGGTGTACCCGTGGGGTATTCAAATCGGGCCTTCATCTCGGGTCTTAGCGGGAATCACCATTCTGCCGAGAATGGAGCTTCCGTGGCAGTCACTTCGGACCGTCTATCGTCGTGGCCGAGCACTACGAATCATGCGCGATGACGTTGCACCCTTGACCTTTTTTACGTTTGGCGACATTGAGCGACTCGTCGGAGTCCTTGACCGGCATTCTCTTTCCATCAAGGTTGTACGCAGCTGGCCAGTGTGAGCGGATTCGGAGCACAACTCGAATCGCTTCGTTAGCCTGTTTGCGTGAAGTCCAGCGCCGTGAAGCTCTACTTACCCAACTTCAGGTGGTTCTACCGAGGCGGGCACTACGACGTTCGGATCGATGGGCGAAGCGTCGGCGAGGTCTGGCCAAAGCAGGTCAAGGTGGTCGATGTTGACCCCGGCGAACATCAGATTCAGTTGAGGTTCTGGCCCTGGATGTGGACCAGGAAGCGCGTCTTCTCAGTTGCTCCGGGGGAAGCAGTCGAGCTGGCATGTGGAGCGGGCTGGACGTGGCTCCCGGGACTAAATGACCTCCACCTAGCGACCACTGAGGAGAAGGAACAGATGCGAGGGAGCCTTGGTAATGCACTGCCTCCTCGCAATCTCGGGAGCCAGCCAGGGAGCGCATAATGCCGGTTACCCCACCCACCTCAGCGTCCCCAACCCGCCCGTTATCACCCTGGCCCGTCAGCCCTCGTCCTCTCCGGCCTCGCTTTCCTTACCGTCGCCCTCGGCCTCATACAGCCTCGCCCCCGGCCCCTCCTCCCGACCCTGACTCTCGTCCTCGGCCAGCCGCTGCCCCCACTCCCCGATGCAGCGCTCGCAGATGAAGGCCCGTCGGCCCTGGACCAACCGACCCGACTCCGGTGGTCGTCGACCACAGAACGAGCAGGCGACGAGTTGTGCCTGAGACGGGCGAAGTAGTTGCATGACGCCTGCTTGGCTTTCTGGTACGGGCGACGGTGTACGGCCGGATAAGAGGAGCTGGATGACAGTCTCCCGCACCTGATCCAGGTCCGCTCCGAGGCTGACCAATACCTGGGCGGCGACGCCTTCACCTTCACGCACCAACCCGAGGAGAATGTGCTCGGTGCCGATATAGCTTTGACCGAGCTGGAGTGCCTCCCGCGATGACAGTTCCAGGACCTTCTTGGCCCGTCGGGTGAACGGTGGCGAACCGGTAGACACCGATCCTGAGATCCCGACGATCTCTTCCACCCTCTGACGGGCCGCCTGGCGGGTGATGTCCAGCTGCCCCAGGGCCTTGGCAGCAACGCCTTCGTCCTCGTGGATAAGCCCGAGCAGGATGTGCTCAGTGCCGATATAGGCCGTTACACATCTCCCGAAGTAGGGGGTTGACCCTGAGGTAGGGCGAACGTATGTTCGGGACGTGGACCGCCTCTACGAGCTGGAGAACCGCCGCCGCTCCCTGGCCATGCTCCCACCCCAGTCGGCCGCTCTGAAGAGGGAGGAGGCGATGACGCTGCTTCAGGAACTGGAGGAGACCGAGCGGCGGCTCAAGCGGCTTCGGGACGGGCTCGTCAAGCTGCTGGAGGAGGATGCCGGCGGCGGGTGAGGTTCACGGGTAGCGGTTGATACCGGGCAACGCGGCCGTCGGCAATCGGTGGGAGTGGGGAGGGGGTCGAGCCCGCACTGCACCCGGCAATTCCGCTTAGTCACCCTCCGATCCTCGGCATCGCATATTTGGGAATCTCAAGGGGATTGTGTCTTCCCTTGAGTTACCTCAGATCGCCAAGTCCATCGATCCTGTGTGTTTTGAGCGATGGAAGGTAACGCGAGAGACAGAAGGCGCTGAAGATCTATGCCAGCTCCACCGTGTCTTCGGTAGACTTGGCCCCAAGTTCCCTGACGGCGACTTGGGCCGCCCGCAGTCCATCGTCGAAGCCAAACGAGCGATTTCCCGCATAGATCCGCTCGAACGCGTCGTCGCCAATCTCGCTACGCATGGTCTCGATATCGCTCTCCCGCATGGCTAGGGCGTTGAGCATCCACGGCCTGCCGGTCGGGAGCAAAAATGCGTCGGCCAATCCGATGAGCGCTGCAGCTTGCTCCCAGTCCCCGCGACTGCCGGCGACGTGTGCGAGCCCGAGGGTCGAAAGGGCCAATCCGGTCCGATCCCCCATCCGGCGTGCGGCGTGGAACCGATCCTCGAACAGAAGTCGGGTTCCCTCGATGTCGCCTTCCATCATGTTCACCATCGCCAGGTTCCCCTTCAGATGCACGCTTTCCCTTCCGGTCGCTTCGAAGGCAGGAGCGGCACGTTCGAGGTACTGGCGGGCATTGGCGACCTCTCCACGTCCCAGCGCCCTCACCGCCGCATTGTTGTAAATGGCGGCGACAACGAAGAGGTCCCCAGAGTGACCCGCCACTACGACGGCCTCTTCGAACGCCTGGTCCTCGACGCTCGGGTCGGCTACGAACGCGCTCATGTGGAGAGCGACGAGGGCCTCGCCGAGTTGCACGTCGTCTTGTACGGTCCTGGCTAACTCGACACATTCTCGCGCCAAGGGATACGCGCTCTTGGAATCGTTGGCGAAAAAGTACGCCAACCCGGTGCTGTAAAGGGCCCGAGCCAACAGCCGCTCATCTCCCAAATTGCGAGCAAGCGCGATCGCCTCGGTCCCATAGCGCTTGGCCTGTTCGATGTCGATGTCGCGAGTTGCCAACGCCGCTTCCGTGACGGCCTGCACCAACAGATGCTCGTCATCCTTCGCTTCGGAAAGCGTCAGTGCGGGAGCGAGGACGGCCATGACGTCGCCCTGTCGTAACCGGAAGAACCAGAAGCGGTCGAGTGAAACTGCCAGCCGGAAAAGAAGCGTGGTCATCTTCGGGTCGGACGACGCGAACTCCATCGCCCGCTTGAGGTTCGGGTACTCGACGTCCAAGCGCTTCAACCACCCACCTTGTTCGGGGCCTGTGAGATGGGGGGCGGCTTCCTCGGCGAGCGTCAGGTAGTGGTGCAAGTGA
>JASHZK010000302.1 GCA_030042575.1 Acidimicrobiales bacterium | reverse complement strand
GACGCCCCGGTGATCGGCCAACTGGCGCGCGCCTTGGGCGGCATCAGCGTGGATCGCGGATCGCGCTCTGACGCGCCGCTGCGCGAGGCGCGCCGGGCCCTGGAGGCCGGTGAGGTGGTGGTGATCCTGCCTCAGGGGACCATCCCCCGCGGCCGGGAGTTCTTCGATCCCCACCTGCGCGGCAAGACCGGTACCGCCCGGCTGGCGGCCATGACCGGAGCCCCTGTCCTGCCCGTCGGCATCTGGGGGACCGAGCGCATCTGGCCCCGATCGGCGCGTCTGCCCGATGTGACCAGGGTGCTGCACCCGCCGAAGGTCCGCGTGCGGGTCGGGCCGGCGGTCACCCTCGGGCTGACCGACGCCGCGGCCGACACCGCCGCCGTCATGGAGGCCATCACCCGGCAACTGCCGGCAGACGCGCGCCGCCCCCACGAGCCCACCGTGGAAGAGCTGGCCCGTACCTTTCCGCCCGGCCAACGCCCCGGGTGAGTCGCCCGTCGGCTCCGGGCCTGACCCGGGTGGCCACCTGGTCCACCCTCGCCGTGGGCTCGCTGTCGCGCCGGCTGGGGTTGGGCTCGGGTTCGGTGGTGGGCGGTCGGGTGGGGCTGGTCCTCGACCCGGGACTGCTCGAGCGCCTGGGCCGCGGCCGCACGGCGGCGTTGGTCACCGGGACCAACGGCAAGACCACCACGTCGCGGATGCTCGTAGCCGTCCTGGGAGGACCGGGGCGGGTGGCGGCCAACGCCACCGGCTCCAATCTGCCGGGGGGCCTGGCCGCCGCCTTGGCCGCCTTTCCCGACGTCCCTGCCGTGCTCGAGGTGGACGAGGGCTATGTGGAGCGGGCCATCGCCGCCTTGGCGCCCGACGTGGTGGTACTGCTCAATCTCTCGCGCGACCAACTGGACCGGGTGAGCGAGGTGCGGATGGTGGCCGAGCGCTTTCGCCGCGCCCTGTCGTCCTTCGCCGGAACCGTGGTGGCCAACGCCGACGATCCCCTCGTGGTCTGGGGGGCGGGAGCAGTCGCCCACGTGGTGTGGGTCGGGGCCGGCTCGGTGTGGCGTGCGGACGCGGTCGGATGTCCGGCGTGCGACGGCCCCGTCGTCTTCGATGATCCGGGGACGGGGTGGTCCAGTGAGTGCGGCTTCCGGCGGCCCGAGCCGAAGTGGACCCTGCAGGGAGACGAGCTGGTGTCGGCGAGCGGCGACCGTCTGGTCGTGCACCTGGCCCTTCCCGGGCGATTCAACCGGGCCAACGCGGCGATGGCGTTGGCCGCCGCCGAGACACTCGGAGTGGACCCGCGCCTGGCCATGCCGGCCATGGCCGCAGTGGAGGACGTCGAGGGTCGCTATGCCACCTTCCAATACGGCACGACGCGGGTCAGGTTGCTGCTGGCCAAGAATCCAGCCGGCTGGGCCGAGCTCCTCGACCTGCTCGAAGGGGGCCAGGCCCCGCTGGTCGTCGGGATCAACGCCCGGGTCGCTGACGGCTACGACCCCTCGTGGCTGTGGGACGTGGACTTCGAGCGTCTGGCGGGCCGGCGGGTGGTGGCCACCGGCGAGCGGGCCGCCGATCTGGCCGTGCGTCTGCGCTACGCCGGGGTGGCGCACGTGGCCGTGGCCGACCAGCTCGAGGCCCTGGGGGCGACCGGCGCGTCCTCGGTGGAGTACGTCGGCAATTACACCGCTTTTCAGGACCTGCGCCGGGGCCTTGCTCGCGCTCGGGAGGCGGCCGCCGGGCACCGGGTCCATCGGTTCCCGGCGCCGATGGCCGTGCCCGCGGCTGTTGTGGGCTCGGCCGACGGCGCCGCTGGGCAAGGCAGGGGGCCACGGTGCCGCAGCCACGACGGTGTCTCGGCTCTTCGGGTGGTGGTGGTGCACCCCGACCTGCTCGGCACCTACGGCGACGGCGGCAACGGCCGCGTCCTGGCGGGGCGCGCCGCCTGGCGGGGGGCGGCGGCGGAGCTCCTGCTGGCCTTCTCCGGGCGAGCACTGCCGACTTCGGGTGACCTCTACCTTCTCGGCGGGGGCGAGGACGGCCCCGAGCTGCAGGCAGCGGGGAGGTTGCACCAGGGCCCCCTGGCCCAGGCCGTGGCCCTGGGTGCCGTGGTGCTCGGGGTGTGCGCCGGCTACCAGCTGCTGGGCGAGCACTTCCCCGACGCCTCCGGGGCGCGGCGAGCCGGTTTGGGGCTGCTGGATGTGACGACGGTGAAGGGCGCCGGGCGCCGGGCGGTGGGGGAGCTGGTGGCGGAGCCTCTCGCTTCCGCGCCGTTCGCTCCGGGTTCCGAAGCGCTCACCGGCTTCGAGAACCACTCGGGGCACAGCGCGGTGGGGTCGGCGGCGTCCCCGTTGGCCGTCGTGCGCAGCGGGGTGGGAAACGGCGACGGCACCGAGGGTGCCTGGAGCGGCAACGTCTTCGGCACCTACCTGCACGGGCCGGTGCTGGCCCGCAATCCGGCCTTCGCCGACCTGCTGCTGGCTCGAGCCACGGGCGAGCGCCTCGCTCCCCTCGACGACAGCGAGGAAAAAATCTTGCGCGGCGAGCGACTGGCTGCCGTCATCGGGTCCCGTCGTCGGCGGTGGAGGGGCCGGGCCCGCGGCTGAGGGGCAGAAGTCTCGAAAGGGCGTGGGACCCGGCAGCTCACGAACGCCCGGTGACGGCCCAGCGTCCGGGATCGGAGTCTTCGGCTTCCTCGGGGCCCGAGCCGAGCGCCCAGGCCCGCCGCCACGGCGCGGCGACCGGTCCCGTGGCCGGCGGCGTGGTCCCGGCCCAGCTCCGTCGGTGCGCCGACCACCAGTCGGTCCGAGCCTCGTCGGCCATGGTGGCCAACGTCACCTCGATGCGGGTGGCGAAACGACGGGCGTCCTCGCCCCGGTCCGGTGACAGCGGGAGGCCGAAGCGCACGTCGGTGCGACCTCGCCGTAGCCCCCGGGTTCCCTTGGGCAGCAGCCGCCAGGTGCCGGACAGGTGGACGGGCACCACGGGACGTCCGCTGCGCACCGCCAGGTAGGCGGCGCCACCCCGGAAGGGCTGGAACCAGCCGTCGGGGGAGCGGCCGCCCTCGGGGAAGATGACGAGGTTCCATCCCTCGCCGATGAGCTCGGCCGCCAGGTCGGCCGAACGGCGGTTGACCCGGTGGCGCTCGATGGGGATGGCGTTGAGGGCGCCGGCCCACACGTGCGCCTTCCAGCGACGGTCGAAGAAGTGATCGGCGGCAGCGGCCACCACCGTGCGGTGGCGGAACTCGAGCGGGAGCACCGAGAGCAGGAGCGGCGTGTCCAGGTGGCTGGCGTGGTTGGCCACGAAGATGACCGGTGGCTCGACCAGGTCGAGGACCTCCTCACCGCCCACGGCCGGGGTGGCCACGGCGTGCGCCAGGGGACGGGTGAGGTTGTCGATCACGATGGCCCGGGCCAGGCGCACGGGATAGCGACGGGCCCAGGCGCTGTCGTAGTCCACCCCCACTCTTCGTCCGGGGGCTGGGCGCTCGAGGCCGGTGGGCCACGTGGGCGACGCCCACGGGAACCGGACCCGCCCCAGGGGCGCCGACAGGGCCCTAGGCCGGGCCATCTCCGCCTGTCACGTCGGCCATGAGCAGAGGCGGCGAGTGCAAGTGGGTGATGGTGGGATCGGGCCCGACCACGTCCTGGGCCATCTCCAGGGCGTCGGCCAGAGTGCTGGCCGGGGTGAAGCCGAGGCGGCGCACGGCGGCGCGATCACCACCCACGACGATCACGCCGCCCAGGTGGGCCAGGGCGTGCGCACACCAGTACCACATGTAGAAGGGGTGCACACCGTGGTAGGCGTGGCCGGTGCGGTACAGGTGCACGTACCAAGGGTCGGTGGCGAAGGCTTCCTCGAACTTGCCCACCTCGACCGGGTCGGTGGTCTCCGACAGCACCTGCTCGAAGAAATCGACGTAGCTCGGGTGGTAGACCGGGTCGAAGTCCCACGGCGTGGGATGGCTCATGATGACCACCCCGCCCTGGCGCACCAGTGGTCTACCCCGGTACATGTTGAAGAAGTACCCCAGTCCCAGGCAGGCCACCAGCACGGGGTTCATGATCGAGTTCACGTTGTAGGGGCAGATGTAGGGAAGTCCCATGGTGAGCACGTCGGTCTGTCCCTCCACCGCCACCAGCTGCTGGGCATAGACGGTGGCCGTGGTCTGGGCGTGCACCGCCTCCACCTCCCCGGCCTGCACCGACGTCATCTTCTGAGGGGCCCGTATGGCGTGGAAGATGGTGCGGGCCAGCCGGGCAGGGGTGCGGGCCAATGCCGTGGACGAAGCCAAGAAGGCGGCCCGGTCTCGTGCCGTCCACTCCCACTCCCGGCGCTGCAGGAAGCGGAACTGCTCGGGGAAGGTGTCGGTGTTCAAGGTGGTCTCGATCTGGAAGACCTTGACACCGCTTCGGGCGATGAGCCGGCCCATACGCCAGTTCGACGAATGCAGTTCCGAGTGTTCCTGGTCCATGAACGATCGGCTGTGTTGCATGGTCCGGGCGTTGTGGTGATGACGAAGGCTGCGGTAGCTGGCCAGGCCGGTGGCCACCGACTTGTGCCCACCGTCCATGGCCACCAGATTGATGTTCACGTAGACCAACAGGTCCGACTGAGCGGCCCGACGATTGATCTCGACGTCCTCGCCCTGGTCGGTGAGGCCCAGGTGCACGAGGTCGTCGGGATCCTCGGCGTCGTGCTGGCGCAACAGCCCATGGGGGGCGAAAGCGTCGAAGATGCGGTCTCCGAGGGCGTGGCGCAACTCGGCGTCGGTCATGCGCCGGTGCAGGGCCAGGGCGGCGACGAGCATCACGTCGTCCACCCCGGCCTCGGCGGCGAAGTCGAGGACCTGTTCGATGACCAACTGGCGGTTGTCGGGGCGGCGCATGGGGGGAAGGGGCAGCGACACGTCGTCGAAGGCGATGGTGAGCCGCATCCCGGGACGCAACAGCTCGGGCAGGGGCGGACAGTCGCCCAGCGGATGGAGCAGGGCGTGGCGGATCGCAGAAACCGGGTCCATCAGCTGCCCCTGGGGCTCGGGCCCGTAGAGCAGGCGCGTTCCCACCGGCAGGCGTTCGAGCCGGAATCCCTCGCCGTGCCAGAAAAGCGTCGGCGGCGTCGAGCGGTCCACCTCGAGGACGAAGCCGGGACGGGGGCTCACGCTGCGCCCCTGTGGGCCTGGCCGCGGAGATCGAAGACGACCTTCACCGCGCCGCGCCGCCCGGCGGCGCCGGCGTGGGCCAAGGCCTCCTCGAAGCGCTGGAGGGGATAGGAGGCCGACACCAGCCGACCGAGGCGGTAGGCGGCCACCACCTCGGCGGCGAGGTCGAAGGTGCGACGGGGCCCGCTGTCGGTGTTCTCGGTCCCATAGGCATAGGCGCCGGCCAGCTCCACCTCGCGGTGCCACAGCGGGGCCAGGTCCACCCGCAGCGTTCCCGGCATGCCCACCATCACCAGCCGTCCCCGCGGTCGCACCATCGACAGCGCCTCGGCCAGCGACTCGGCGCTGCCCACGCAGTCGACGACCACATCGGCGCCGCTGCTC
>JASHZK010000301.1 GCA_030042575.1 Acidimicrobiales bacterium | reverse complement strand
TGGGTTCCCTCGGCCGGCCAGGGGAGCCTCGAGGTGGTCAATTCGGCCACCGAGGAGGTCATGGGCACCGTCCCCCAGGGCACAGCCGACGACGTGGACAGGGCGGTACGGGCGGCGGCCCAGGCCTTCCCGACGTGGTCGGCCACCTCGGTGGACGAGCGGTCCAAGATCCTCCTGCGCGTCCAGGAGGCGCTCACCGCCCGCACCCCCGACCTGGCCACGCTCATCTCCCAGGAGGTGGGCATGCCCTTCACCCTGTCCAATCTCGTGCAGGTGGGGCTGCCGGTCATGAGCTTCGCCTCGGCGGCCCAGCTGGCCACCGACTTCCCCTTCGAGGAGGAGGTGGGCAACTCCCTGGTGGTGCGCGAACCGGTAGGCGTGGTCGGGTGCATCACACCGTGGAACTACCCGCTGCACCAGATCGCGGCCAAGGTGGCCCCGGCCCTGGCCGCCGGGTGCACGGTGGTCGTCAAGCCCAGTGAAGTGGCGCCTCTCAACGCCTTTGTCCTGGCCGAGATCCTCGACGAGATCGGCCTCCCCGACGGGGTGTTCAACCTGGTGACCGGGTTGGGACCGGTGGCCGGCGAGGCCATCGCCTCCCATCCGCTGCTGGACATGGTGTCCTTCACCGGCTCGACGCGGGCGGGCAAGCGGGTCATGGAGCTGGCCGCCCAGTCGGTCAAGCGCGTGGCCCTGGAGCTCGGAGGCAAGTCGGCCAACGTCATCCTCGAGGACGCCGACCTGAAAGCGGCCGTGGTGGCCGGTGTCGCCGCCTGCTACATCAATTCCGGCCAGACGTGCTCGGCCCTGACCCGCATGCTCGTGCCCCGCAGCCGGCTGGCCGAGGTGGAGGAGCTGGCCGTCCAGACGGCGCAGACCTACGTCCCGGGCGACCCCTTCGCGGCCGAGACCCGGCTCGGCCCGCTGGTCTCCGCCGTGCAGCGCGACCGGGTGCGCGGCTACATCCGCAAGGGCGTTGCCGAGGGCGCCCAGCTCCTCACCGGGGGCGACGAGCCACCCGAGGGGCTGGACACGGGGTACTACGTCAGGCCCACCGTCTTCTCCGGCGTCCGACCGGAGATGACCATCGCCCAGGAGGAGATCTTCGGCCCGGTGCTCTCGATCATCCCCTACGACACGGAGCAAGAGGCCGTCGAGATCGCCAACGGGACCATCTACGGGCTGGCTGGAGCAGTGTGGGCGGGCGACAAGGCCCACGCCGAGCAGGTGGCCCGCCAGCTGCGCACCGGCCAGGTCGAGGTGAACGGCGGCGGCTTCAACCCCTTGGCCCCTTTCGGCGGGTACAAGCAGTCGGGCATCGGCCGGGAGCTCGGGAGATACGGGCTCGAGGAGTACCTCGAGGTCAAATCCCTGCAGCGCTGAGAGCGTGCCCGGGGGTCTGGCCGCGGCGTCCGGGGAGGACGGCGCCGATCAGGCACCCATGGCGTGCACACCGCCGTCGACGTGCACGAGCTCACCGGTGGTCTTGGGGAAGAGGTCCGACAGCAGTGCCACGCAGGCCCGGGCCACCGGCTCGGCGTCGGTGACGTCCCATCCGAGCGGTGCCCGCGCGCCCCACGTGTCCTCGAAGGCCGAGAAGCTCGGGATCGACTTGGCCGCCATGGTGCGGACGGGGCCGGCCGCCACCAGGTTGACGCGCACCCCGTGGCGACCCAGGTCGCGGGCGAGATAGCGGCTGAGCGACTCCATGGCCGCCTTGGCCACTCCCATCCAGTCGTAGGCGGGCCACGCCACCCGGGCGTCGAAGTCGAGGGCGACGACCGACGACGACCCCGCTGCTTCCAACAGGGGCAGCATGGGCCCGACGAGCGCCTTGAGCGAGTAGGCCGACACCTGCAGGGCGACCGACACGTCGTCCCAGCCCGCCTTGAGGATGTCGCCGCCCAGGCAGTCGGCGGGGGCGAAGCCGATGGCGTGCACCAGCCCGTCGAGGCGGCCCCAGCGTCGCTCGAGCTGTCGGGCAGCCGACTCGAGCTGCTCGGGCTCGGTGACGTCGATCTCCAGCACGTCGACCTCGGTGGGCAGCTTGCGGGCGGTGCGCCTGGTGAGAGAGAGGCCCCGTCCGGCCCCCGACAGGACGACCTCGGCCCCCTGATCGATGGCCAGCCGGGCCACGGCGAAGGCCAAGGAGGCGTCGGTCAGCACCCCGGTCACCAGGATCCGCTTGTCGTCGAGGAGGCCCACGAGCGGGACCATAGCGAAGGCCCCGGGCCGCCGACCTCATAGGCTGCGGCCGGTGCGCGTCGGGATACTGGGTGGTACCGGGCCGTTGGGGCGGGGCTTGGCCCTGCGACTGGCGGCCAGCGGCACGGAGGTGGTGATCGGGTCGCGCCAGGCCGAGCGGGCCCGGGCCGTGGCCGGTGAGCTGTGCGGCACCCTGGGCCGGGAGCTGGCCATCGCCGGCGAGGCCAACGACGTGGCCTGCGGTACCGAGCTGGTGGTGCTGGCGGCGCCCTGGGACGCGGCTGTGCCCACGGCGCTGTCGCTGGCCGAGGTGCTGACCGGCAAAGTCGTGGTGTCGGTGGCCAATGCGCTCGTTCGCCAGGGACGGGAGATGCACGCCCTGGTGCCACCGCGCGGCTCGGTGGCCGCCGGGGTCCAGGCGGCGCTGCCCGGCTCGGCCGTGGCCGCCGCCGGGCACCACCTGCCGGCCGACACCCTGGCCGATCTCGAGGCCCCGGTGGACGCCGACGTCCTCGTGTGTGCCGACGCCGAGGAGGCCAAGAAGGCCACCATGGACCTCTTCGGGCGCGTGTCGGGGCTTCGGGCGCTCGATGCCGGCAGCCTGGCTTCGGCGGCGGCCGTCGAGGCCTTCACCGCCGTGCTCGTCACCTTGAACATGCGCTACAAGGCGCACAGCACGCTGCGTCTGGCCGGTCTGGAACACCCGTGACCATGCGCCTGTACGACACGGCCCGGCGCCAGCTCGTTGCATTCGAACCGGGGCCGGAGGTGTCGCTGTACTGCTGCGGCATCACGCCCTACGACGCCGCCCACATGGGACACGCCCAGGTCTTCCTGGCCTACGACGTCCTGCAACGTCGGCTCATCGACGCCGGGTACCGGCCCAAGCTGGTGCGCAACGTCACCGACGTGGACGACGACATCCTGCGCAAGGCCCGCGAGCTCGGTGTCCACTACCTGGATCTGGCCGCCGAGGAGATGGCCCGGTTCGATTCGCACATGGCCGCCCTCAACCTGCTCCCGGTGGCCAGCGAGCCGCGGGCGACCTCGGCCATCCCCGAGATCCTGTCGCTGGTGGGCGCCGTCATGGACAGCGGCCACGCCTACGAAGCGGGGGGCTCCGTCTACTTCGAAGTGGCCAGCTTCGGCCGGTTCGGGCAGCTCAGCCACCTGCCTCGGGCCGAGATGCTCCGCTTGGCCGGTGAGCGGGGCGGCAGGCCCGACGACCCCGACAAGCGCGACCCGCTCGACTTCGTCCTGTGGCAGCCCTCGGCCCCGGACGAGCCGGCTTGGGAGTCGCGCTGGGGCAGGGGACGACCGGGATGGCACGTCGAGTGCTCGGCGCTGGCCATGCGGGAGCTCGGTACCACCGTCGACCTGCACGGGGGGGGTACCGACCTGATCTTCCCCCACCACGAGTGTGAGGCGGCCCAGTCGGAGTCGGTGACCGGGTCGACCTTCTCCCGGCACTGGATGCACGTGGGCATGGTCGGACTGGACGGGAGGAAGATGGCGAAGTCGCTCGGCAACCTCGTGTTCGTCGGCGACCTGCTCAAGGAATGGGAGCCGGCTGCGATTCGTGTCACGCTGCTCGCCCATCACTACCGCAGCGATTGGGACTGGGACGACGCCGAGCTGCATGTCGCCGCCGAACGCCTGGCCCGGTGGCGGGCGGCCGGCCGAGGCGACGGAGGGCTGCAGGCGGTGCGAGCGCGGCTCGACGACGACCTCGACGCCCCCGAGGCCCTGGTGGCCCTGGACGAGGCCGCCGCTTCCGGTGCCGGGGTCTCGGCCGCCGCGCAACTGCTCGGCATTACCCTTTGACGATGCCTGCCCAGATCACGGTCCGTCTCCCCGACGGTTCCCGGCGCACACTTCCCGCCGGCGCCACCGCTGGCGATCTGGCCGGGGCGGTGGGCAGGCGGCTGGCGCAGGCGGCGGTGGCGGCCGTGGTGGACGGAGCCGAGGTCGATCTCGGGCGGCCCCTGCCCGACGGGGCCGAGGTGTCGGTCGTCACCGCCGACTCCGAAGCCGGGCGCACCGTGCTGCGGCACTCGACGGCCCACGTGCTGGCCCAGGCCGTGCTGCGCCTGTGGCCGGGGGCGAGCTACGCCATCGGCCCCGCCATCGAGGACGGCTTCTACTACGACTTCGCCCTGCCCGGCGGGACCACCTTCTCTCAGGAGGACCTGGCCCGCATCGAGGAGGAGATGCGCAGGATCGTGGCCAGCGACCAGTCCTTCGTGCGCCAAGAGCACAGCCTGGAAGAGGGGCTCGAGATCTTCGCCGATCAGCCTTTCAAGCGCGAGATCATCGAGGGTGTCGGCTCCGACGCCGCTCTCGGGGCTGAAGCCGCCGGTGACATGGCCCCGGGGACGGTCCTGAGCGTGTACCGGAACCCGGGCGCCGGCGGGGAAAGTGGCTTCGTCGACCTGTGCCGGGGGCCCCACGTGCCGTCGACGGGCAGGCTGGGGCACTTCAAGCTTCTTCGGGTGGCAGGCGCCTACTGGCGCGGTGACGAGAAGCGGCCGCAGCTCCAGCGCATCTACGGCACCGCCTGGGAGTCGGACAAGGCGCTGGCCGACTACCTCCATCGCCTGGAGGAGGCGGAACGGCGTGATCACCGGCGCCTGGGAGCCGAGCTCGACCTGTTCTCCTTTCCCACCGAGATCGGCTCCGGACTGCCCGTGTTCCACCCCAAGGGGGGCACGGTGCGCCGCCTCATGGAGGACTATGCGCGGCGACGGCACGCCGAATCGGGTTATGAGTTCGTCTACACGCCGCACATCGCCAAGGGCGAGCTGTTCGCCACCTCCGGACACCTGGACTGGTTCGCCGAGGGCATGTTCCCGGCCATGGAGCTCGACGAGGGCCATCCCTACTACGTCAAGCCCATGAACTGTCCGTACCACATCCTCATCTACCGCAGCCGCCAGCGTTCCTACCGGGAGTTGCCCCTGCGGCTGTTCGAGTTCGGCAGCGTCTACCGCTACGAGAAGTCCGGCGTGGTGCACGGGCTCACCCGGGTGCGGGGCATGACCCAGGACGACTCGCACATCTTCTGCACCGCCGACCAGATGGAGCAGGAGCTGCAGTCGGTGGCCCGCTTCGTGCTCGACCTGTTGCGGGACTTCGGATTGGAGGACTTCTACCTGGAGCTGTCCACCAAACCCCGGGACAAGGCGGTGGGCACCGACCAGGAGTGGGAGCGGGCCACCGAGGCCCTGAGCTCGGCCGCCGAGCACATGGGCCTGAAGACGGTGCTGGACCAGGGCGGTGGGGCCTTCTACGGGCCCAAGATCTCCGTGCAGGCCCGCGACGCCATCGGCCGGTACTGGCAGGTCTCCACCATCCAGCTCGACTTCCAGGAGCCACAGCGCTTCGGACTGGAGTACGTGGGGGCGGACAACGCCCGCCATCGACCGGTCATGATCCACCGGGCCCTGTTCGGCTCCGTGGAGCGTTTCTTCGCCATCCTGCTCGAGCACTATGCCGGGGCACTGCCCGCCTGGTTGATGCCGGTGCAGGTGGCGGTCCTGCCCGTGCGCCACGACCACCACGACTACGGGTACAAGGTCCTCGACGCCTGTGCCGGCGCCGGCCTGCGGGTCGAGCTCGACCGGGCCGACGAGCCGCTCGGGGCCCGCATCCGCCGCCGCAAGCTCGACAAGGTCCCCTTCGTGGTGGTGGTGGGCGACGACGACGTGGCCGCCGCCACCGTGGGGGTCAACCGTCGGGGTGCCGAGCGCCCCGAGCGCGGGGTTCCCCTGCAGGGATTCGTCGACTCGGTGTTGGCCGAGGTCTCCGCCCACAGATGACCCGGAGCAGGATCGAAGCCGATCGATGAGCCTGGAGCAGCTGTGGGCGGGATGGCGCCACGAGTACGTCCAGGCCGCCAGCGCCGCCGAGCGGGCGACCGGCGATCCGGGCAGCTACCGAGGCGGGCAGTGCGTCTTCTGCCGCATCGTCTCCAGCGGGCCACCGTCGGCCGACAACGGCATGGTGTGGCGCGACGAGCTCAGCTTCGCCGTGCTCAACGCTTATCCCTACGCCAGCGGCCACCTGCTCGTCATGCCGGTCCGCCATGTCGAGGGGCTCGACCAGCTCGACACCGAGGAGTCGGCTTCGCTGTGGGCCGCCACCCGGGCCGCCCTGAGGGCGATCACCGTCGCCTACGAGCCCGACGGGCTCAACATGGGCGCCAACTTGGGGCGCGCCGCCGGAGCGGGGATCCCCAAGCACGTGCATCTCCACGTGCTGCCCCGTTGGTCGGGGGACACCAATTTCATGACCACGGTGGCCGGGGCGAGGGTCATCCCCGAGTCGCTCGATGCCAGCTGGAGGCGCCTGCACGACGCCTGGCCCCCGGGCGGGTGACCGGCCGGGGCCGGGCGGGCCCTACTCGGGTTTCGCTTTGACCAGCTTGTCCACCAGGTTGGGAGGCACCACGTCGTAGTGGTCGTGCTCGGCCCGGAAGTGTCCCCGGCCACCGGTGAGCGAGCGCAGGTCGACGGCGTAGCGCTGGATCTCGGCGGTGGGGACGATGGCGGTGATCACCTGGAAGGCGGCGATGGTGTCGGTGCCCTGGACCCGGCCGCGCCGTGAGTTCAGGTCCCCCATGATGTCGCCCTGCATGGAGGCGGGGACCGTGACCTCGAGACGGCTGAGCGGCTCGAGCAACACCGGGTCGGCCTTGGCCACCGCCTCCTTGAAGGCCAACGATCCCGCCATCTTGAAGCTCATCTCCGACGAGTCCACCGGGTGGTACTTGCCGTCGTAACAGGTGACCTGCACGTCGACCACCGGGTATCCCCTCGGCCCGCCCTGGCCCATGGCCTCCACCACCCCCTTCTCCACCGCCGGTATGTACTGCTTGGGGATGGCCCCGCCCACCACCTCGTCGACGAAGTGGAAGCCCTCACCCCGTTCGAGAGGGGCGAGGCGGATGTCGGCCACCCCGAACTGGCCGTGGCCGCCGGTCTGCTTCTTGTACTTCCCCTCGGCCTCGGCCGGCTTGGTGATCGTCTCCCGGTAGGGCACGAGCACCTCTTCGGTGACCACCTCCACCCCGAATTTCCGGGCCAGGCGTTCGCAGGCGATGGCCAGGTGCGTCTCGCCGGTGCCGCGCAGAAGCGTCTGGTGGGTCTCGTCGATGCGCTCCACCACCAGAGCCGGGTCTTCTTCCTGCAGCCGGTGCAACCCGGTCATGAGCTTGTCCTCGTCACCCTTGGACTTGGGCTTGATGGCGATGGACAGCACGGCCGGCTCTGGTGACGGCGCCGGAACGACCACCGGAGTGCCCTTGGGGGCGAGGGTGTCACCGGTAGCCGTGTCCGACAGCTTGGGCACGGCCACGATGTCGCCCGCCTGGGCCTCGGACACCGGTTCGGTCTCCTTGCCCCGCAGCAGCTGGAGCACGTGCAGGCGTTCGTCGGTATGGGTGCGGGAGTTCGTGAGCACGGTGTCGGGACGGATGGTCCCCGACAGCACCCGGAGCAACGAGATCTTGCCCACGTAGGGGTCCGACACCGTCTTGAACACCCGGGCCAGCGGCTGACCCGACGGATCGGCGCTCACCTCGGTGGTGGAGTCACCGGCCCGCACCGGCACGGGCGGGCGGGCGTCCGGTGCCGGGGCGATCTCGGCCAGGAGGCTGGCCAGGCGGTCGATGCCCACCCCGGTGGCCGACGAACCGCACACCACGGGGTAGACCAGCCCCTGGGCCAGGCCGCCGGCCAGGGTGGACTCGAGCTCTTCGGTGGTGGGGACCTCTCCCTCGAGGTACCGCTCCATCAGGGCGTCGTCACCCACGACGATGCCCTCGACCAGCTGCTCGCGTACCTGGTGCTCGAGCTGGGCCAGGTCGTCGGGGATGGCTCCCGTGGTGGCCTTGGCTCCTTCGTAGAAGATGGCGCGGTCGGTGAGCAGATCGGCGATCCCCCGGAACCCGGCTTCCTCGCCCACCGGCAGCTCCAGGGGGGCGATGCCGGCTCCGAAACGGTCGCGCAGGGCAGCCAGGGTCCGGTCGAAGCTGGCCCGCTCCCGGTCCAGCTTGTTGACGAAGACCAATCGGGGCAGGCCCAGCTCAGCGGCGAGCGACCACACCAGCTCGGTCTGCGCCTCCACCCCCTCGACCGCGCTCACCACCGTCACGACCAGGTCGGCCACCGAGCAGGCGGCGCGCACCTCACCGAAGAAGTCGGCGTAGCCCGGGGTGTCGATCAGGTTGAGCTTGACATCGCCCACCGTGACCGGGGCTATGGCCAGTGACAGCGACAGATGACGCTTGGTCTCCTCGGGTTCGAAGTCGCTGACCGTGTTGCCGTCTTCGACCCGTCCTTGACGGCTGGTGGCCCCGGTGGCGAACAGCAACGCCTCGACCAGCGTCGTCTTTCCCGCCCCGTTGTGCCCCACCAGGGCGATGTTGCGGATGCGGGACGGCGGGTAGCTCGACAACTCGGCGCACCTCCCCCTGTGAGGCGCCGTGGCCGGCGCCGGTTGAGGCAGCCTACCGGTGGCTCCCGTAGTCGGGCGAAGAGGCCCTGGTAGGCTCGGGGTACAGCTCCGGAGGAACTGACCTCATGCTCGATGGCCGCTGGCGCCACGCCGTGGACCGCAGCACCCAGCCGGTGGGAAGGGCGCTGGTGCGCCTGCACGTCACCGCCGACGTCTTGACCATGGTGGGTCTGGTCATGTCGGCCGTCACCGCCGTGGTGGTGGCGTCGGGTCACCTGGTGTGGGCCATCGTCATGCTCTTTCCCACCGGATTGCCCGACCTCTTCGACGGGCCTGTGGCCAAGGTGTCGGGCACGGCTTCGGTGCGCGGCGCCTTCTTCGACTCGGTGGCCGACCGCTTGGCCGACGCTGCCATCTTGAGCGGTGTCGGCTGGTATCTCGTCGTCCGCCACCACGGCACGGCCGCCCTGGTGCCGTTGGCCATCCTGGCCGTGACCCAGCTCATCTCCTACCAGCGGGCCAAGGCCGAGCTGCTGGGGCTGTCGGCCAAGGGCGGGCTCATGGAGCGGGCCGAGCGCTTCATCCTCATCGGCGTCTGCTTCATCTGCGGCGCCGTGAACACCGCCGCCTTCGTTCCCGCCCTGTGGGTGTACTTCGGCCTGCTGACGGCCACCGCCGCCGGGCGCTTCGTGCGGGTCTGGCAGGTGGCCGAGAAGCCGGCTCGCCCCGAGCGCCCCGAGGTCGAGCACCGGCGCCCGACCCGGCGAACGGTGGCCGCCCGGCGCGACACCCGCACC
>JASHZK010000300.1 GCA_030042575.1 Acidimicrobiales bacterium | reverse complement strand
TGCTGGTCAACACCGACCCGCTTTCCTCCTATGTGGTGCGCCGCGGCGATCGCATCGCTCAGCTGGTGATACAGCCCGTGGAGGAGGCCAAGTTCACCGAGGGCGAGCTTCCGCCCAGCTCCCGGGGCACCGGTGGGTTCGGCCACACGGGGCGCTGAGCGCAGAAGTGGAGCGTCTGCGCGGCCTCGATGCCGCTTTCTTGAACCTCGAGACCCCCGCCATGCACATGCACATGGCCGCCGCGCTGATCTTCGAAGTGCCCGAGCACGCCCGTTCGGAACCGCCAGCTCTGCAGGTGGAGCGGATGCGCCGGGTGGTCGAGGAGCGACTACACCTGGTGCCGCTCTTCCGCCGCCGCGCTCTGCGCGTACCGTTCGGTTTGCATCATCCGGTGTGGGTCGACGATCCGTGCTTCGATCTCGACTACCACCTTCGCCGGGCCAGCCTTCCCGCTCCCGGAGGTCCCTCCGAGCTGGCCGATCTGGTGGCGGGGATCGCCGGTCAGCCCCTCGACCTCGAGCGTCCCCTGTGGGAGATCCATGTGGTGGAAGGCCTCGACTCCGGGCACCTGGCCGTGGTCCCCAAGCTGCACCACGCCGCCATCGACGGCGTGTCGGGGGCCGAGACATTGGCTGCCTTGTTGGATGTGGGTCCTGAGGCTCGGGCCGTACCGGTATCGGCGCGCCGCTGGCGCCCCGAGCCGATTCCGACGGACCTCGAAGTGCTCGGATACTCACTGTCGTCCCTGGTACGCCAGCCCGAGCAGGCTCTCGGGGCCCTGCGGCGGACTTTCGGTGCTGTCCGAGACTTGGCCGAGCGCAACCGCCGTCTGCGCGAAGAAGAGGAGCTCGGGCCGCCGCCGGCGCCCTTCCGCGCTCCGCGGACCTCGCTCAATGGCGCCATCTCGCGGCAACGACGTGTCGCCTTTGCCGAGGTGCTGCTGGAGGACGTGCAGCAGGTCCGCCATACCTTCGGGGGGACGGTCAACGATGTGGTGCTGGCAGCCGTGTCCGGTGCGCTGCGCAGGATGCTGGCCGAGCGCGGTGAGAGCCCCGATGACCCGTTGGTGGCCATGGTGCCCATCTCGGTGCGTTCGGAGGCGGAACGGCGCAGTCACGGGAACCGGCTGTCGGCCATGCTCGTGTCCCTGGCCAGTACCACGGCCGATCCCGTCGAGCGTCTCCGAGTGGTGGCCGAGGGGACCCGGCTGGCCAAGGATCAGGCGTCAGTGCTGTCGGAAGAGCTGGTGCGCAGCTGGGCCCAGCTCGCCTTCCCGGCGCTCTCGGCCCGGCTGGCTCGTCTGAGCGGCAACCTTCGCTTGTTCGACCACCTGCCTCCGCTCTTCAACGTGGTGGTGTCGAACATCACCGGTCCCGATTTCCCCCTGTGGTGGGCCGGTGCCCGACTGGACGGGCTCTATCCGTTGGGACCGATCCTCGAAGGCGTAGGGCTCAACGTCACTGTCGTCAGCTATATGGGCGTGCTCTATTTCGGCCTGGTCGGCTGCCGCGAGCTCGTGCCCGAGGTCGAGCATCTGGCCAACCTGTTGACCGAGGCGTTCGCCGAGTTGTCCAAGGCGGCTGCTCGGGGCCGAGGACAGTGGGGTTAGCGGCGGGTAAGGCTGGCGGCGGAAGGTTGCCTCGGCGATCGGCAGAGGCCCCCGTTGGCAGCTAGCATGGTGTCGAACGCGGACGTGGCTCAGTTGGTAGAGCACAACCTTGCCAAGGTTGGGGTCGCGGGTTCGAATCCCGTCGTCCGCTCCAAGCGAACCACCTTGTCCGGGGCCTCTTCGGAGGTCCCTGATTCGCGTTCGGACGGCCCGGGCGGGGCGTGGTCAGGAATCGAGGAATCGCAGCACCGCCAGCACCCTCCGATGGTCGGACGGGGAGACCGGCAGGGCGAATTTCGTGAAGATGTTGGCGACGTGCTTCTCAACTGCTCCCTCCGAGACCACGAGGGCGGTAGCGATGGCGGCATTGGAGCGGCCCTCGGCCATCAGGGCCAGCACTTCGCGCTCGCGGAGGCTCAGATCCGACAGCGAGTCGCTGCGCCGTGAGGCGCCCACCAGCTGGGTGATCACCTCGGGGTCAAGGGCGGTGCCGCCCGACGCCACCCGTACTAGCGCCTCCACGAAATCACTGACGTCGGCCACCCTGTCTTTGAGCAGGTACCCGATCCCTGCGGCGCCGTCTGCCAGCAGCTCGGCTGCGTAGCGGGTTTCGACGTACTGGGAGAACAGCAGGATGCCCAGGCCCGGGTGCTGGCGTCGCAGGTCGAGGGCGGCCTGCAGTCCTTCGTCGGTGAAGGTCGGGGGCATGCGGATGTCGATCACCGCCACATCAGGCTTGTCGCGTTCCACCGACGCCCGGAGCGCCTCGGATTCGCTCACCGCGTCGGTGATCTCGAAGCCTCGGTCGGCCAGCAACTGGACTAGCCCATCGCGCAGAATGGCGGAGTCCTCGGCGATGGCCACCCGGATGGTGTCGGACATCGGTCAGGCTTGCATGGGAAGGTCGACGGTCACCACGGTGGGTCCGCCGGGCGGGCTGGTGATGTCAAGGCGTCCGTCGACCGTGCGCACCCGGTCCGTCAGGCCGGTCAGCCCGCTCGATGACGATCCGAAGGCGGACGGACGCGCCCCGCCTCGCCCGTCGTCGCGCACCACCAGCCGCAGCCACTGCCCGTGCTGTATGCAGGCGACGGCGGCCCGAGAGGCCTGGGCGTGCTGGGCCACGTTGGCGAGCAGTTCAGCCACGCAGAAGTAGGCGATGGCTTCGATGGCTGCCGTCGGCCGGTCTCGGAGGTCGACCGTCAGCTCGGAGGGAAGCGTGCTGCGGGCGGCCAGCGTCGACAACGCTCCTTCGAGCCCGGTATCGAGCACCGGGGGGTGTATGCCCCGCGCCAGGTCGCGCAGCTCAACGATGGCCTCCTTCGCCCCGCGATGGGCGTCGTCAACCAGCCTGCGCACCTGGTCGAGGTCCGGCTCGCCACTTTCGACCAGTTTCTCCTTGGCCTGGCCCAACCGCATGGCCAGGGCCACCAGGTGCGCCTGGGTTCCGTCGTGCAGGTCGCGCTCGATCCGGCGCAAGGTGGCGGCCGAGGCGTCCACTGTCTGTGTCCGTGCCTGCTCGAGCGACCGAAGGCGGGCAGTGAGCGGGTCCGGCGACAGCAGCAGGCGCACCAGCTGGCGGTCGAGGTAGATGATCAGCCGCATAGTCCAAGGCGCGACGAAGAAGAGCAAGAGACCGGTGATGAAGATGAACAGGCCGTGGAAGAAACCGCTGGTGCCCACCGAGAAATAGCCGGGCGGGAAAAGATTGCGGAAAAGACCAAACTCCGTCGGCCGGGCATTCCCCCTGCCCCAAAATGGGTAAGTGAGACAGAAGAAGGCGCTGATCCACACACTGAGGGCAAACCAGATCCCGACGATCACGAGCGGGATCTTCAACGCCAAGTAGCCCATGGACCGCCAGCCGGTGCGATCGCGTAGCGCCGACTGCAGCCAACCGAAGAGGCCGGGCTTGGAGATGAAGGGATCGGGTTCGGCGATGTCCTCATCGATCAGGCTCCGAGCCAGGGAGCGGTGATACCGGCCGAACCCTCGGGCCCCACGCACCGAGGCGGCCATCATGATGACACCGATGAAGGTGATGAACAGCCCAATCCCAGCGAACAGGGTCACCACCACGAAGGTCAAGCCCAGTCCGGCGAGCACGCCGCCGACAACCAAGTAGAGAAGCTCCCGCCACGCTCGGTGCCGGAATGGCTCGTGCAGGATGGCGCGGACCAGGCGGCGGCCCCGCTCGAGCCGCGCCTCGGAGACGACGATCACCCTCTCCTTGCCACCGAGGCGGAACTGCACACGGGCCCCTGAATCGTCGATTCCAGTCTGCATCAACTACAGAGTAAGGGAACGAAAGTCCAGAGAAAATGCCGCTAGCGGGCGTCTCGGGCGGGGGTTAGCCCCATCCACCATCGTGCATCACGAAACGTCGGCG
>JASHZK010000299.1 GCA_030042575.1 Acidimicrobiales bacterium | reverse complement strand
GTGGTCGACGTGGGGGGAGGGACATCGGAGACTGCCGTCATCTCACTGGGTGGCGTGGTGGCGTTGCGGGCCATTCGCTGCGGGGGATTCGACATCGACGCCGCCATAGGTACATACGTGCGACGTGAGTACGGCGTCGCCATCGGCGAGCGCACGGCCGAGGAGATCAAGATGGCCATCGGCTCGGCCGCGCCCTATGAGGGAGAGGTCAAGGCCGAGGTACGCGGGCGGGAGTTGATGACCGGCATGCCCAAGACGGTGGTGCTCTCGCCCACCGAGTTGCGCCACGCCATAGAGGACCAGGTCCGTCAGATCATCGAGGCCGCCGTGGAATGCATCGGCGAGGCCCCCCCGGAACTGGCCCAGGACATCATGTTCCAGGGGGTGCACCTGGTCGGCGGGGGCGCCTTGCTGCGGGGCCTGGCCCAGCGCCTGGCCGACGAGACGGGGGTGTCCGTGCACATGGTCGACACCCCCCTGGAGTGCGTGGCCCAGGGAGCAGGCCGCTGTCTCGAATCCTTCGACGATCTCCAGCGCCTCTTCGTCACCGACGACTGACCGTCGAGCTCCCCATCACAGGCGCCGGGCCGGCGCAGGCGTCGTCGCCCTCTCGCAGGAGCTCCTCGGCTGCTTGGCGGACCTGCCAGTCGTTATCGGCGGCTGCCCGCCGCAGGGCGGCTGCAGCCGCCGGTTCGTCGAAGGCCACGAGCGCCACCACCGCTCGGCGCCGTATGGGGGGCCGGTCGTCGAGGGCGGCCAGCACGGCGGACAGCCCGGCGGGATCGCCGATGGCCCCCAGAGCGGCCACCGCCGACTCCCGGCACAGCGGGTGGGGATGCCGGCACAGCGCCGCCAGCCGCTTCACCGCACCCGCCGCCCGCCGACCCCCCTCGCCCAGTGCCCAAGCGGCCATCTCGACCACCATGGGGGCGCGGTCGTCGAGGGCTCCGCGCACCACGTCGACGAGCTCGACGGCACCGGCGTCTTCGTCACCGTCACTCGCCCGGGCGCCCAGCAGCCGGCCCGCCTCCTGGCAGGCGCGGCGGCGCACCGTCGGTTCGGCGTCGGCCAGACACTGGGCCAGGACCGAGGCGTCCAGCGCTCGGGCGCGGGCCAGGGCGCCGAGGGCGGTGACCCTGACGGCGGGATCGGTGTCGTCGAGCAGCTGCCGGGCGCCGTTGACGTCGCGGTGGTGACCGGCCACCACGGCTCGCCGCCGGCGGGCGGTGACGTCGTCGGCCCGTCGATCCGTGGCAGGCTGTGCCCTCTTCCGACCTCTCGGGGCCGGGGCGCCCGCCGTCGGTTCGGTGCCGGGCTCCCCGCCACCCCACATGTCGAACATGGAGACGACGCTACCCCCGCCCCTGGCCAGCACCCGCCGCCGTCGTCGGCGCTGGCCCATCGCCGTATTGGGTCTTCTCGTCGTGATCCTGGCCGTGATCTTCTACGCCAGCGTGAAGACGGCTCCGTACTACGAGCTTCTTCCCGGTCAGGCCCAGTCCGTGGCCGGGCTGATCACCGTTCCCTCCGGCCACGGCCACCGGCTGTCCGGCGATCTGCTGCTCACCGACGTCGATGTCGAGAGCATGAACTACATCCAGTTCCTCCCCGCCTACTTCGACCACGACGCCACCATCGTCAGTGCCGACGATCTCACCGCCGACCTCCCGGTGAGCGAGTACGACGCCCAGGGCACCGTCGACATGAGCGAGTCGCAGCTCACGGCCGAATCCGTGGCCCTGCGTCAGCTCGGCTACCAGGTCCCCGAGACCGACGCCGGCGTTTGCATCTACGTGATCGAACCGGGCTCGCCCGCCTGGAAGGCGTTGCAGGTCGGCGACGTGATCAGCTCCATAGACGGCATCGCCACGCCTAACCCCTCGCAGCTCGTGTCGGTGCTCCACGGCGACTTCCATCCCGGACAGACCGTGACCTTGCGCGTCGGATCGATCATGCATCCCACCCCGGGCCACGACGTCACCTTGAAGCTGGGTTCCATCCGCGAGGACGGCACCGTCTATCCGCTCATCGGCATCGGCGATCCCAGCGCCGATATCGCCTCCATGGGCACCCAGCCCGCCTACGACATGCCCCTCGCGCTGTCGATCAACAGCGACAACATCGGTGGGCCCTCGGCCGGGCTGGCCTTCACCCTGGGCATCATCGACATGCTCACCGGCGGACACCTGACCGGGGGAAAGATCGTGGCCGCCACCGGCACCATCGATCCCAACGGTGCTGTGGGAGACGTGGGCGGCGTGGCCCAGAAGACGGTGGCCGTGGAACGGGCCGGCGCCAAACTGTTCTTGGTCCCGCCCCAGGAGCTGGCGGCGGCCAGGTCCAAGCAGGCCGACGGGCTCGAGATCGAGCCGGTCTCCACCTTGAGCCAGGCGCTGGCCGATCTGGTCAAGATCGGCGGCAAGCTGGGCAAGGCCGCCGATGGACCGCCGGCCGGGCCGGGTGGCCACAGCGTTCCCTACGACTGGCAGGACTCTCCTTGGAGCTGACCCCCACCGAACGCTGTCATCTCCGCGCTTGAAGTCATAGGCTCTCGACCCATGCCGGACGAGCGTCGGGTCTCCATTTCCTCGGCGTCAGCACGTCAGCATCCCGACGAAGTCGTCCGCCGGAGCTTCGCCATCAGACGCCGCGGTTTCGACCCGGCCGAAGTGCGGGCCTATCTCGAGAGCCTGGCCCGTGAGCTCGAGGCGGCGGCCCAACGGGAACAGGAGCTGCTCACGGCGCTGGCCGATTCCGAGCACCGGGCGGCCAACCCCGTGCTCGACGAGGCGACGCTCACGACGGCCTTGGGCCAGGAGACGGCCAAGGTCCTGCGCTCGGCCCACGACGCCGCCGCCGAGGTGGTGGCCCGAGCCGAAGCCGACGGGGCGCGAACGCGGACCCAGGCGCAAGACGACAGCGAACAATTGCGGGTCCGGGCCGAGCAGGCCGCGGCGGAACGCACCGCCCAGGCCGAAGCCGCCGCCGCCGAGATGTGTCGGCGCGCCCAGGAGGAAGCCACCACCAGCGTGGAGTCGGCCAAGGGCGAGGCCGAAAGCCTGCTGTCGCAGGTGCGCGCCGAGTGCCGGACCATGGTGCAGGAGGCCCAGGAGCTGCGGGCCAGGGTGTTGTCCGACCTGACCCGGCGCCGCCGGGTGTTGCACACCCAGATCGAGCAGTTGCGGGCCGGGCGGGAACGACTGGCGGGCACCATCAAGGAGGTGCGCCACGCCGTCGAACAGGTCACCGACGATCTGTTTCGGGCCGAGGACGAGGCCCGCTCGGCGGCCGAGGCGGCTGGCCGGCAGGTCAAGGTGCCCGACGAGGTCGACGAACTGCTGAGCCAACTCCCCGTCACGGTGGGGGACGACGCCGAGCAGCCGTCGCCGGAGGCGGTTTCCCCGCCCGAAGCCGATGCCGGTTCCGTCCTGGAGGAGGAGCCGGGTGGGGTGACGGTGGCCGAGCTGGGGGTGGCGGCGGGGGAGCGGGTCGGAAACGGCGTGGCGGGGGATGGGCCCGACAGCGCCGGGGCCGAGCAGGTGGTCGAGCACGACGCCCACAGCGAGGGGGAGCGCCGCCAGGCGGTCGACGACATCTTCGCCCGACTGCGGGCGGACCAGCGGCCGGAGGCGCTGTCGGCCGCCGTGACGGGAGTCGACGAGGCGGGGGCGGCCCAAGAAAGCCCCTCGGCGCCCGACGGCGATCCGGCTCTGGCCCGACGCGACGAGTTGCTGGACCCGGCGGCCCACGCCCTCGCTCGCGGGCTCAAGCGGGTCATGGCCGACGACCAGAACGACCTCCTCGACCGCTTGCGGGCCCGGCGCGGCTGGGACCAGGAGGTGCTGCTCGCCGAGGAGGACCACGAGCGGCGTTACCTCCAGGCCCTGCAGCCCCTTCTGGAAGATGCGGCCCGTGCCGGGGTCCTTTTCACCGGCGCAGCAGCCGGAGACGTACCGACCATGAAGGAGCTGGCCGGCGAATTGGCCCGCGCCGTGGTGACGCCCCTGCGCCGCCGGCTTCTCGACCAGCCGGAGGTCGAAGCCGACGAGACCGCCACCGTCGACCACGTGGGCTCGGCCTTCCGGGAGTGGAAGGGCCAGCGGGCGGAGCGGGTGGCGCTCGACCACGCCCTCGCCGCCTTCTCGCTGGGCGAGTTGGCGGCCACGGCAGAGAACGACACCCTTCGATGGGTGGTCGACGACGACGGGGTGCCTTGTCCCGATTGCGATGACAATGCGCTGGCCGGTCCGCTTCCTCGAGGCGAGTCGTTTCCCACCGGCCAGCCGCATCCCCCCGCGCACCCCGGGTGCCGCTGCCTTCTGGTGCCGGGCCCCGCCTAGGCTGACGCTCCGTGCGCAGCCCGCAGGACCTCCCGCGCGTACCGGCGCGTCGCCGGCATCGACGGCGGATCTGGATCCTGGTGGCGATCGTGATCGTCATCGTGCTCATCGCTTCACTGCGATCGATCGCCACCTTCTACACCGACTACCTGTGGTTCGGATCGGTGCACCTGTC
>JASHZK010000033.1 GCA_030042575.1 Acidimicrobiales bacterium | reverse complement strand
AAGCTGTTCGCCTTTGTGGGGGCGGGCACCTTCTTCGTGTTGGCCATCATCGCCGTGCAGAGCACATCCAGTGCCCTCGTCGACGTCCTGCGTCCCCGGGCCAGCGGCTCGGCCCGGGGAGCGATTCGCATCCTGGTCGCCCTCTTCGGCTACATCGTGGTGTTCTTCGTCGTGCTGGGACTGGTCGGTGTCCCCATGGAGCACCTGCTCATCGGGGCGGGAGTCACCGGGGTGGTGCTCGGCATCGCCGCCCAGCAAGCCCTGGGAAACGTGTTCGCCGGTTTGGTGCTCATGCTGGCCCGTCCCTTCCGATTGGACGAACGTGTGCACCTCCGAGCCGGTTCTCTGGGCGGGGTCTTCGACGCCACCGTCAAGGACGTGAGCCTCGTGTACGTCACCTTGGAGACCGACGACGGGATCATCAACGTGCCCAACTCGGTCATGCTCCAGGTGGGAGTAGGACCGGCTCCGGAGAAGACGGACCCGCCGGACCACCACCCCGGCTGAGCGGCGCCCCCGCGCAGGGCGGCAGCACCCTCGGGCGGGCGTCGCCCTCGGGCGGCTCGGGGCCGGCGCCAATTAGGGTCGGAGCGATGGACGCTCGGCACTTCCTGGGACTCGAGGCCACCGAAGACCGGCTGCGGTGGCGGCTGCCGGTCACCCCGGCGGTGTCCACCCCGGGCCGCTTCCTGTACGGGGGCTGCGCCCTGGCCGCCGGACTGGTGGCCCTGGAGGAGGCGTCGGGCCGCCCCACCGTATGGGCCACCGCCCAGTACCTCTCCTTCGCCCCCACCGGCAGCGAAGTGGAGTGGGAGGTCGTCCTGGCCGCCGTGGGACGGCGCACCACCCAGGGCCGAGCCATCGCCCGAGTGGGCGACGCCGAGATCATCACCGTGAACGCCGCTCTGGGACGCAGCGACCTCGAGGTGTCGGGAACCTGGGTGGCCCCTCCCGACGTCCCGGCACCCGACCAGTGCCCGCCTCAGGAAGTCCCGCCGCTGTTCGCCGACTCCGTGCTCACCCGGGTCGAGCACCGGCCGGCCAAGGGGCGGCTGTTCTCCATGTTCGACGGCACTCCCGGCGGACCCCACTCGGCCTTCTGGGCCCGGGTTCCCGGCCATCTCGAACCGTCGGCCGCCACCTTGGCCGTCATCGGCGACTACGTGGCCGGGGCAGTGGCTCAGCCCATCGGACGGCGCATCCTGGGGCGGAGTCTGGACAACACCTTGCGGGTGGTGAACCTGGTGCGCAGCGAATGGGTGCTGTGCGACATCCGCGTGCACGCCCTGCACCACGGCTTCGGCCATGGCGAGGCCTTCCTCTTCGCCGAGAACGGCACCCTGCTGGCCATAGCCAGCCAGTCCAACAGCGTGAAGCTCTGGAGCCAGGACATGGTCCTCACCGGGCCGGGCCAAGCGGCCGTGCTCGGTCGCACGCTCGGAGAAGGGGCCGAACCGTGACCATGCCCACCCGCAGGATCGGCAGTCTGGAGGTGAGCGTGGTCGGCCTGGGGTGCAACAACTTCGGCGGCCGCATCGACGAGGCCCGTACCAAGCAGGTGGTCGACGCCGCCTTCGACGCCGGCATCACCTTCTTCGACACCGCCGACATCTACAGCGGCACCCGTAGCGAGCAGCTGCTCGGCCGAGCCCTGGGCCACCGGCGCCACCACGTGGTGGTGGCCACCAAGTTCGGCATGCGCATCGACGACGACCACAAAGGAGCCAAGCCCGCCTACGTGCGCCGTGCCCTGGAGGACAGCCTGCGACGGCTCGGCACCGACCACGTCGACCTGTACCAGCTGCACGCCCCTGACCCCGAGACGCCGATCGCCGACACGCTGGCCGCTCTGGACGAACAGGTGCGAGCGGGCAGGGTGCGGGAGATCGGCTGCTCCAACTTCTCGGCCGAACAGCTGCGCCAGGCCCGCCAGGCGGTGGCCGACGGCGCGGCGCGCTTCGTGAGCGTGCAGAACGAGTACAGCATCTTGCACCGCCGTCCGGAAACCGACGTTCTCGACGAGTGCGCCGCCGGCCACACCGCCTTCATCCCCTATTACCCGTTGGCCCGGGGACTGCTCACCGGTAAATACCACGTGGGCCGGCCCCCGCCGCCGGGCACCCGGCTAGCCGGTGCCGGCGTCGGCCAGTACGAGCGGCTGGCCTCCGAGGCGAACCTCCGGGCGGTGGAGCGACTGGGCGAACTGGCCGCCCGCCGCAGGCACACCGTGGTGGAGTTGGCCATCGCCTGGCTCCTGTGTCGTCCCCAGCTGGCCTCGGTCATCGCCGGCGCCACCTCCCCCGACCAGGTCCGGGCCAACACCGCCGCCTCCGGCTGGGAGCTGAGCGGCGAGGACCTCGAGGCGGTGGACGCCGTCGTCCACCCCGAGGCGGTGCAGATCTAGACGCCGTGCTCGGCCGGCAGGCGCCCGGCGCGCACGGCGGCAACCAGGGCCCCGTGGTCGCGTTCTGACTGCTGGGCATAGGCGACGCCGAAAGCGCCCAGGGCGTCGTCGAAAGCGGAGCCCGTGCCGATATAGCCGGCGATGCGGGCGGCGGTGGCCGCCCCCGCCGAGCGGGCATGGGCCCTGGCCAGCACCCAGCCGCACAGCCCGGCGTAGTCGGCCAGGCCGTCCACGTCGAGCGCGGTGGCGTCGATCGAGCCCTTCATGTCGCGCAGCTGGCGTACGTAGAAGTCGACCCCTTCGGCGGCGCCCCAGCCGAGGAACAGATCGCTGGCCGCCTGCATGCGTCGCTGGCCCTCGACCACTCTGCGACCCTCGGTCCCTGGGCCTACCTGGTGGTGCGGCACCGGCACCGCCGCCCCGACCTGGGCCAGGGCCGAGACATCGGCCTCCTTCACCTGCAGCAACAGGGGCTGGTCCGTCTCGTCGAGGAGCAGGGCGATGTAGCAGCGCGTGCCGACGCTGCCGACCCCCACCACTTTCAGGGCGAAGTCGACCACCTCGTAGCGACCGACGAGAGCGCGGCGGTCGTCCTCCAGGGTCTGGAGATAGCCGGCCAGCACCGAGTGCAGCAGCTTGCCGTGGCTGCCCACGCTTTGATGGGACACCAAAGGCGGGTGGTCCACGATGCGACGACTGCCGTCAGGGGCAAGGGCGGTGAGCCCCGGTACCGCCGCCTCGGCCGTTCGGTGGCGAGCCGACCGCAGCTCCGCCTTCACCTCCGTCTTGGCCGCCGCCCCCGCCGCCGCCACCAGGTGCCCGGCATGCTCGGCGTCGACCCGCGAGTACCACACGTCGAGCTCGGACATGGCCGCGTAGTCGGCCATGTGCCGGCGGTAGGACGCGCACGCGGCCGACGCGCTCGCCCTCTGGTCGGAGACCGGTCGCCCCGACACCAGCGACAGCACGGCCACGCTGGCGCACAGGCGCTTCACGTCCCACTCCCAGGGTCCGGCGTCGGTCTCGTCGAAATCGTTGACGTCGAAGAGCAGTGTCCGCTCCGGCGAGGCGAAGATGCCGAAGTTGGCCAGGTGGGCGTCGCCGCACACCTGCACCGTCAGCCCGGTGTCGGGCATCGCCGCCAGGTCGTGGGCCATGACCAAGGCCGCTCCCCGAAGGAATGAAAAGGGGTTTTCGACCATGCGTCCGATACGAACGGGGACGAGCTCGGGCAGCCGACGCTGGTTCTGTGCC
>JASHZK010000032.1 GCA_030042575.1 Acidimicrobiales bacterium | reverse complement strand
CTGACCAACGACGGCGAGCTGGCCCAGCGCCTGGCCCATCCCTCCTTCGGCGTGGAGAAGGAGTACCTGGCCGAGGTGCAGGGAGTACCCGGTCCCGGCGCTCTGCGGGCCCTGCGCCGAGGCGTCGACCTCGAAGACGGACGCACCGCCCCGGCCCGGGTGGGAGTGGTGGCCCCCGGGGTGCTCCGGGTGGTGGTCCACCAAGGCCGCAACCGCCAGGTCCGGCGCATGTGCGAGGCGGTGGGCCATCCCGTCGACCGCCTGGTGCGGACCCGGATCGGACCGGTGACCGACGCCGGACTGCCCCCCGGTCGCTGGCGCCGGCTGTCGGACGCCGAGGTCCGGGCCCTGCAGGAAGCAGCGGCACGGAGGAGCAAATCGGCCGGTCGGTAGGCTGCCCCGTCATGGACCGTGCCGTGCGCGCCCTGCGGGGCGCCACCACCGTCGACGTCGACGATCCCGCCCAGGTGACCGAGCGCACCTGCCAGCTGCTCGTGACCTTGCTCGAGCGCAACGGCGTCGACCACGAGGACCTGATCAGCATCCTCTTCACCACCACCCCCGACGTGTCCTCGATGTTCCCGGCCACCGCGGCGCGCACCTTGGGACTCGGCGACGTGCCGCTTCTGTGCGCCAGGGAGATCGACGTTCCCGGCGCCACCCCCCGATGCATCCGGGTGCTCGTCCACCTCACCACCGACCGCTCCCGGGCCGAGCTGCACCACGTCTATCTCGAGGGGGCCCGAGGACTGCGCGATGACCTCCCCGGGTGACACGTCGAGCCGGGGTGGACGACCCCGGCGGGCGGCCGTGGTCGGCGCCGGGCTGATCGGCGGATCCATCGGTCTGGCCCTGCGCTCCCGGGGCTGGCACGTCACCGGCCGCGACCGCGATCCCGACGTCGCCGAAGCGGCCAAGGCGGCCGGCGCCATCGACGCCGTGGGCGAGGACCCCGAGGCCGAGATCACCTTCGTGGCCACCCCGGTAGGGGCGGTGGCCGAGGAGACGCGCCGGGTGCTCGCTCAACCCGGCCGGCCCAAGGACGCGGCCGTGACCGACGTGGGCGGGGTGAAGGGGCCCGTCGTGGCGGCGGTACCCGACCCGCATTTCGTGGGCGGGCACCCGATGGCCGGCTCGGAGCAGGTGGGGCTCCGGGGAGCCGACCCCGAGCTCTTCGCCGGAGCCACCTGGGTGCTCACCCCCACCGCCTCCACCGATGCCGGCGCCTTCGCCCGGGTCCAGGCGGTGGTGGGGTCCTTGGGCGCCGAAGTGCTGTCGCTGTCGCCCGTGCAGCACGACGCTCTGGTCGCCGTGGTCTCGCACGTGCCTCATCTGGCCGCCGCCACCTTGATGAACGTGGCCGACCGCCGGGCCGAGCAGCACGCCGCCCTGCTGCGCCTGGCCGCCGGTGGCTTTCGCGACATGACCCGGGTGGCGGCGGGCCAGCCCGGGATCTGGCCCGACGTGTGCGTCGAGAACGCGCCGGCCATCGTGGCCGCCCTCGACGACCTGCTCCAAGCCCTGGGCGACATCCGCCGGGTGGTGGCCGCCGGCGACCGGGCGGAGCTGTTGGCCTCGTTGTCGCAGGCCGCGCTGGCACGCCGGTCCCTGCCGGCGCGGGCGGTACGTCCCGAGCGCCTGACCGAGATGCGGGTGCCGGTGCCCGACCGTCCCGGGGTCCTGTCCGAGATCACCACCACGGCCGGCGACCTCGGTGTGAACATCTCGGACCTCGAGATCGCCCACAGTGCCGAGGGACAGCGCGGCGTCCTGGTGCTGGTGGTCGACGCCGAGGCGGCCGACACCTTGGCCGCCGCCCTGGGCCGGCGCGGCTATCGGCCCACGAGTCGGCCCCTGCAGTGAACGACCGGTCCGGCGATTCCTTGACCCTTCGGGGCGGCCGGCCCCTGCGCGGACGACTGCGGGTGCCGGGCGACAAATCGGTGTCGCACCGGGCGCTCATCCTCGGGGGCCTGGCTCGAGGCCGCTCGCTGGTGCGGGGCTTGTCCGACGGTGAGGACGTGGCCCGCAGCGCGGCGGCCGTCGCCGGGCTCGGCGCCACCGTTCGCCGCCGGCAGCAGGGGGTCGTCGAGATCGACGGCACGGGAACGCTGGCACAACCCGAAGAGCCCGTCGCCTGCGGCAACTCGGGGACCACCATGCGCCTGCTGGCCGGGGCGGTCTCGCCCTACGCCATGACGGTGGAGCTGACCGGCGACACGTCGTTGTCGGAGCGGCCCATGGACCGCGTTGCCGTCCCTCTGCGGTCCATGGGGGCGACGGTGGTCGGACGAGGGGAGCGGTGCCTGCCCCCCCTGAGGGTGCACGGCGGATCGCTCCGGGGCATCGACTACACGCCGCCTGTGGCCAGTGCCCAGGTCAAGTCGTGCGTGTTGCTGGCCGGGCTCGGTGCCGAGGGAACGACGGTGGTGCGCGAGACGGTCCCCACCCGACGCCACACCGAGGAGCTGCTCGTGCGCTGCGGTGCCCGGCTGTCGGAGGAGGACACCGAAGAAGCCCACGTGGTGCGGGTGGAGCCGGGCCCCTTGGAGCCCCTGGAGCTGGAGGTTCCCGGTGATCCGTCCCAGGCGGCCTTCTGGGTGGTGGCGGCCACACTGGTGCCGGGGAGCGAACTGGTGGTGGAGGGGATCTACGCCGGACCGCAGCGACGGGGGTATCTCGACGTGCTCGAACGCATGGGCGCCGACGTCGTCGAGGTGCCGGCCGCCGCCAGCTCGATGGCGCACGTGGTCGACGTCCGCGTCCGCAGCGCGTCGCTGCACGGCACCGAAGTCGACGCCTCGGAGGTGACCGGGCTCGACGAGGTACCGGTGCTGGCCGTGGCCGCGGCCCTGGCCGAAGGGACCACCACGTTTCGCTCCATGGGCGAGCTACGGGTCAAGGAGTCCGATCGCTTCGCCGGGGTGCTGGCCTTGGTCCGGGCCTTCGGGGCCGGGGCCCAAGTCGAGGGCGACGACCTGGTGGTGAAAGGCGTGACCCGTCTGCGCACGGCCCACTTCGACTCGGGCGGGGACCACCGCATGGCCATGGCCGCGGCCGTGGCCGGGCTGGCGGCCGGCGAGGAGGAGACCGCCGTGCACGGCTGGCGCTGCACCGCCACCAGCTATCCCGCTTTCGAGGCCCACCTGCGGATGCTGGCCGGTGAGGACGCCGGGGTGGGGGCGTGAGCAGTGAGGGCGCCGTGCGCTCGGTGGCCATCGACGGGCCGGCCGGGGCGGGCAAGTCGACGCTGGCCCGCGCTCTGGCCGACCACTTGGGCCTCGACCGGCTGGACACCGGGGCCATGTACCGTTCGGTGGCCTGGAGTGCCCTCCGGCGCGGCGTCGACCTGGCCCACGACGACGAGGTGGCCGCCTTGGCCCGGGGCCTGACGATCGAGATCACCGCCGGAGCTGCCGACACCGTGACCGTCGACGGGGTCGATGCCACTGCCGCCATTCGTACCCCCGCCGTCGACGCCTGTGTGTCGCTGGTGGCGGCCAACCCGGCGGTGCGGGCCGAGCTCGTCGCCCGGCAGCGGGCCTGGGTGGCCGCTCACGGCGGGGGAGTGGTGGAGGGCCGCGACATCGGCACGGTGGTCATGCCCGACGCCCAGCTCAAGGTCTACCTGACCGCCTCCTCCGACGTGCGGGCCGGGCGCCGGGCCGCCGAGCGCGGCGACGACGGGGTGTCGGAGGTGGCGGCCGCCTTGGACCGTCGCGACAGCCTGGACTCCTCCCGCCCCGTGTCCCCACTGCCCGACCCCGCGGCGGCACCGGGGGTGATCGTGGTGGACTCCACGGGAAAGTCGGCGGACGAGGTGCTGAAGGAGGTCCTGTCGTGGCTGTGAAGCCCATGCCCGACGACGAGGCCACCGTCGGCGGCGGGGGGATACTCGACACCCAGCGCTTCCCGTATCTCTATGGAGCCCTGCGGGGCCTGGCCCGCGTCGTCGCCCGCCTCTACTGGCGCATCGAGATCGACGGCGCCGCCAGGGTCCCCCGCACCGGTCCGGTCATCTTGGCCCCCGTGCACCGCAGCAACGTCGACTTTCTGGTCGCCACCGTCGTCACCGAACGCAAGGTCTTCTACATGGCGAAGGACACGTTGTGGCGCGCTCCGCGCTTCGGCCGCTTCCTGGAATGGGCGGGGGCGTTCCCCGTGCACCGCCAGGGAGCCGACCGCCAGGCCGTGCAGCGCTCCCAGGCCGTGCTCGAAGGGGGTGGGGTCCTCATCCTCTTCCCCGAGGGCACCCGCCAGGCGGGCCCCGTCGTCGCCGCTCTGCACGAAGGGGCGGCGTTCTTGAGCGCCCGCACGGGAGCGCCCATCGTGCCCGTGGGTATCGGCGGCACCGCCGAGGCCATGCCCAAGGGATCGAAGTTCGTCCGGCCTGTGAAGGTCCACGTGGTGGTGGGGGAGCCGATCCCGGCACCGCCAGCGCCGGGGCGGGTGCCGCGTCGTCAGCTGCACGAAGTGACCGGGCAGCTGCAGGCCGAGCTCCAGCGCGTCTATGACACCGCTCGGACCCGGGCCGACCCCGCCGCCCGCCGACACTGACGAGGATGGAGCACGGCGCCGGTATTCCCCGCCGCCCAGGGCCGATGTCGCCAGGAGCCCGTCAGGCCACCGACTTCGGCGAGCGGAAGACCTGGCGCACGAGCGGTTCGAAGTGCGACAGGGGCTCGGTGGGGTAGTCGGGGTCGAAGCTCGTCTGGTCCCACTCGTCGGCGAAGCGCTCGCCCATGGCGAACCAGGGCTGGCCCCGGTACCGCTCACGGGCATCGGGGTCACCACCGAAGTGGCGGTAGTAGTGCCGGCCCTGGAAGTCCTGATGGGTGCGGATCACGTGGAAGACCTCGTCGCTCACATAGGGCCGGAGGATCTCCGCGGCGATGCGGGGATGGTTGGGCACCGACACGAACTTGCCGATGTCGTGGCACAGGGCGGCCACCACCATCTCGTCATCGGCGCCCGCCTGCTGTGCTCTGGTGGCGGTCTGCAGCGAGTGGGTCAGTTGGTCGACGGCGAAGCCGTCGGTGATGGGGGAGAGGCCTCGGAGCATGAGCAGCACCGCATCGGACACCCGATCCGGATGGGAGAAGGTCTCCGACCCGATGCGGGTCCACTGCTCGGCCGTGGACTCGTCCATCCGCCTGAAAGCCTGGAGCTCGGTCATCGGCCCACCTTCCTATCAGCTGGCCAGAGAAGCCAGGACGTCGGCCGCCGAGACCGTGCGGTCCCCGCTCAGAGCGCCGGTCTCGGCTCCGGGTGCGCCGGCGCCGACCGCGCTCTCCCTCGGCGCCGGCCCCCACAAGCCCAAGGCCAGCGTCCCAGCCAGCCCCCGCAGCAGCTCGCGCAGCTCCGGTGGCGGCGGGAAGTACTCGTCCTCGTCGGTGACGTGGACGATCTCCACGCCCTGGGCGGGAGCCAGGCTTTCCACCACCTGCCGCACCAGCTCCTCGGGGGCCGATGCCCCGGCCGTGACCCCGACGGTGCCGGAAAGGTCGTCGGGCAGCTCCCCGGCCTGATTGACCCGCAGCACCCGAGGGCAGGCGGCCGCCGCCACCTTCTCCAGGGCGCGGGTGTTGGAGGAGTTCGCCGATCCGATGACCACCACGGCGTCGGCCCGGCCGGCGATGGCCTTCAGCGCCGCCTGGCGGTTGGTGGTGGCGAAACACAGGTCGGAGCGGTTCGGCATCCACAGTTCGGGGAAGCGCGTGCGGGCCCGGGCCATGATCCCGGACCACTCGTCGTGGCTCAAGGTGGTCTGGGCCAGCAGCGCCACCGGGGTGCCGGCCGGAAGCGTCCGGGCCACGGCGTCCACGTCCGGCTCCGACTGCACCAGGTGGACGGCGTCGGGGGCCACCGCCATGGTGCCCACCGCCTCCTCGTGGCCCTGGTGGCCGACGTAGAGGATGCGATACCCCCGGCGTGCCCGCACCTTGAGCTCGTGGTGCACCTTGG
>JASHZK010000006.1 GCA_030042575.1 Acidimicrobiales bacterium | reverse complement strand
TGGTACTCCCGGGCGATCTTGATCGACGTCAACGCTAAGAGGACGATGAGCACCAGCACGCCGACGATCACACCGACAATCACCCGTTCTTCTCCTTGTTCTGGAGCTGCGCCGGACCATCCTTGCCGATGGCGCCGGGCGGCGCTTGGGCCTGCTCCTCGCCCCAGACCTCGAGATGCACCCCCGCGGCCTGGAGGACCTGGACCCGGGTCCCGGCCGAGATGGGCCCGTTGACGCAGTGCGCCGACCACTGCTCACCCTTGATGCGGACGATCCCGTCGGGTGCGAGGTCGCTCACCGCCAAGCCCTCGGCGCCTTCTAGGCGGACGAGAGAGCTGCCCGTGGCGCGATGAGAGAGCCCGAACCAGCCCATGACCCCCACCCCGGCCGACACGATCACGTCGGCGCTGAACAGGGCCCAGACCAGCGAGGTCGACCTGCCGTCGAGGGCCATGGCCAAGAGCCAGACGGCGGCGATCACGCCGACGATTCCGGCCACTACGTGGGTATGGGGCCCCGTGTGGAAACCGGCCACCACGGCCAGAACGACCACGCCGAGCAAAACACCGGCCACGATCCACATAGGCCCTCCTCGGTCGTCGTTGCCTCCATGCTAGGCCCGGGCCCGGTTCCCTTCGGTTCACCGCCGTTTCGACGTCGCCATCTCGGGCATGGCCAGGCTGGAGGACGTGAAGGGTCCGGCTCTCGCTTCCTTTCCCCGCTCGTCTGGGCAGGTCCCGACCGTCCTCGTCAGCACGTCGGGACCGACCCCTCCTGACCGTCTTCCGGCCTGGCCAACTTCGCCGGAGACCGCGAACGCCTCACCGGGCACGAGCCTGACTGGGACAGTCGGTGGTCGTGGTCGACGACGTCGGGTGGAGGGCCCAGCCGTGCGCAGTCGACCTCGAGGCTTTCCGGCTCGACCGTGGGAGCCTCTGTGGGTCCGGTCCGCCGCCCGCAACACGGGATGCCGGAACCGCGCCCGCGAGCGACACGGCGGTTACGGTCGAGGTCGACCCCGCCTCTGTCGAACCATGTGCGATCCTGACCACGACTTCCCGGTGAAGACCACCCCTTGGTGGATACTGGCGCCCGCCATCGCGTCCCCGGTGCTGCTCGTGGGCGGCTTCGTCGTAGCCACGGCGATACAGCCGGCCTCCTACGACCCGATCCGCGACACCATCAGCGAACTTGCCGGGCCAGGGGCCACGGACTCGTGGGTGATGACTTCAGCCCTAGTCGGTGTGGGCCTGTGCTACCTGCTCACGGCGCTCGGACTGCAGCCTGCTGCCGGTGGTGGCCGCATACTGCTCGCTGTCGGCGGTGTGGCGACCCTTCTTCTCGCGGGCTTCCGTCAACCGACTCACGGCTACTCGCTCGCCCACGAGCTCCCCGTCGTCGCCGCGGCGGTGGCCTGCTGCACCTGGCCGGTTTTCGCGTCGCATCGACGACACGCCGTCGTGCTGCTGACGCGTACTGCGAGTTTCGCCGCCACGGGCGTCTCGCTCGGGTTGGCGGCGTGGTACGCCCTGGAAAGCCATGGCCCCCTCCTGGGGTTGGCAGAGCGCTGCGCTGCTGCTGCCCCGTCACTGTGGCTGCTCGCCGTGGTCGTCACCGCTCGGCGCTCCCTCGTTCCGCGCGCAGTTAGCCACTCCTCGTCGGAAGGCGGGCCCACGGCGTAGCTGTTCGGATTCACCATTCGGCCGAGGCGGGGCGGCCTGGATGCCTGGGGGCAATCCGGGCCGGGCGAAACCGTCTCACAGGCAGGTCCCAGGTCGATCCCAGACTCCTACCAGCCGAAGGCACCATCATCCATGGCTTCGATGATGCTGCTCTTCCCCGACGTCGAGGATGATGTCGGCCACGCCGAGGCCCCAACGAGGCTCAGGTTAGGGCACAAACCGGTCCTCGACGTGGCCTGTAGCCGTCGTCGCCAGCAGTGGGCCGACACGCAGGTAGGCGCTGGGTGAAACCGGTGCGCCTCTGGAAGCCGGTGCTGTTGGTCCTCCTGATAGGCATGAGTGTCTGCTGGGTTTTCGCCACTCCCCTCTTCGGCACATCCGACGAAACGGCACAGGTGATGAAAGCGGCGGCCGTGGTACGTGGCGAATTCGTCGGTAAGGCGGACGGGGGACCGAACACGATCGTCGATGTCCCCCAGGACCTCATCGGCGCCAACCGGGTGCCGTGCTTCGCCATGAATTCCGAGAGAAGTGCCGGCTGCCTGGCGCCGCTGGGGCACGACAACCATCTGGTACCAGAAGAGACGTGGACGGGCTATTACCCTCCGCTTTACTACCTGCTCGTCGGCTGGCCGTCGCTGTTTCTGCACGCCGGCAAAGCGATCTACGGCATGCGCCTCGTGTCGGCCTTGCTCGGGGCTGTCCTGTTGGCGGGGGCGTTCTTCTCGGCTGCCGAGGCACGCAGCAAGGCGCTTCTGGTGCCGGCCACCGCGGCGCTGGCGACGCCATATCTGTTCTGCTACATCGCCTCGGTCAACCCCAGCGGGATGGAGATGGCCAGTGCGCTGTGCGCCTGGACATCCGCCTTCGCCCTGGTGGACCGGGCTCGAGAGTCGAACCGTCGGCGAATTCTCGTTCGCCTCACGGTGGCCTTGGCCGTCCTCTCCCAAGTTCGTGACATGGGCCCGTTGTTCGTG
>JASHZK010000298.1 GCA_030042575.1 Acidimicrobiales bacterium | reverse complement strand
GGGGTCGGATTCCTCGGAGCGGGTATCATCTTCGTGAGGCGCGATGCGGTTCGGGGACTCACCACCGCAGCAGCTATTTGGCTCACTGCCGCCATTGGTGCTTGTGCGGGTGCGGGACTTCCCATTCTCGCCGCAATCACGACTGCGGTCTACTTCCTGGTGGCGATCGGATTCACTCAGGTCACCCGCCGACTTCCCGGATCATCGACGGCGATCTCCGTTCTTCGGATCCGCTACCTCGACGGGCGGGGCCTTCTACGTCAGTTGCTGGCGGCGGCGACAGCGAGGGGCTTTGCCATCGACGAGGTCTCGACTGAAGCCTTGGGCCACCGCCATCCTGGTCTCGGAGACGATGCCAGCCCTGGAGCGGGCACGGTGGAGGTGGCTCTGCATGTCCACGGTCGCGGATCGGTAAATGACCTCGCAGCCGCGCTTTCCGAGGTCCAGGGGGTCGAGGCTGTGCTTGCGGGTGACGTCAATGCCGGTGGCGAATGACACCTAGCCCCGCCTACGGCCGGTACCAAGGGTAACGGAGCGCGGCGCGGACCGAACTCGCCAGTGCCCCCTGCTTTCAGGACGAGAGCGTCTGCTCCCCTGTCGTCATCGAGGTTTCCATCACGGATGCGCCCCGAAAGACATGGGCGACGGCTCCACCACTGAAGACCGTGGCGCTGATCGGCTCGATGGTGAGCGGTGCCGTGAAGAGCTGCTGGCCCGAACCGAGGACGACGGGGTGGACGACGAGACGGTACTCATCGATCAAGCCGGTCTGGACCAGCGAACGGGCCAACCGAGTACCGCCTTGAACGAGCAGGTACCCGCGGGAGCGCTCCTGCTTGAGACGCGTGACCGCTTTGGCCAGGTCGCCAGGGACGATCGTGGTCTCCACCCAATCGGCCGACTTCAGGGTGTTCGAGAACACCACCTTGGGAATGTCGTTCATTGCCTTGGCGAACGGCCCGGCAGCGCTGGGCCAGAAGCCGGCCCACGTCGAGTAGGTGGCGGCACCCATCAGATGCACACTGGCATTGCTCACGGTGTCGAGGACCCAGTCGGCGCCGTCTGGAGAGCGCCCTGCCGCTTCCCACTCGGTGCTCCCGTCGGAGGGTGCGACGTAGCCGTCGAGCGAGACCGACATTGTGAGGACGAGCACGGCCATGCGCTGCTTCCTTCCGAGGGCAGAGAACCCGGTGGAGGAGCCAAGGTTACCGCCGACCTTTGGCCTGGGGCGCCTCGAATTCGGCCATCGGCACCCTTGGCGGGCACAACCCGTCCATGTCTCTTCGCCACTCAGCGCGATCGGCGGCGGCTTCGTCATCCCGGCGAGCGGGCTTCACGTCGCTAAGCGAGCACGCCCAACGTGGTCAGAGCACGAGTTCGGTGTTCTAACAAGTGAAGACAGGGCAGTACCAGGGATACGACGGGTTGTCAGCCATGATGAGATACGACCCGAGTGAGGAGTCGAACATCGAAACGAAATCCCCCGAGTCTCCCGGTGACGGTGCAAACGATCCGTTCCACACCATCGCATACCGAATCGAAGCCAATTTCTTGAAGCTGGTTTGAAAGTCCGTGACATAGTCCGTCCAGTAACAAGGCGAGCCGCCGCAGTCGATCGATCCTTGAAGGTCGTTCTCTCCCTCGGTCATCGCCGGAAACTTGCCTTCTTTTCCGGCGAATAGGACGATTCCTTTCAACGCATTGAGAACCCCCGTGGCATCCGACATGGGCTCGTCGATGAATGTGCCAGCAGCCGTCTTGTCGTAGGCATCAACACCCACAACATCGACGTAGGCACTTCCCGGGTAATACTTCGAGATCGCACTCTCGAAGGCACTCGGAGACTCTGTGCTGCCATGCGAGATACCGCTGGGCGCCCACACCAAGATGGCATTGTCAACAGCGCTGAGTCCCAATGGACCGAGGGGGACCTCGTTTCCCGCCATGTACTGGATCGTGTAACGCCAGAGTTGCTTGAACTGAGGCCCGCTACAGTGACGGCCACCCCACCAATGCTCGCTCCCGGTCATCTCATGAAAAATGCGAAGGAGTACGGGTATGGCGTTACCATCGTCGCCGACCAGCCCGTTCAATGCCGAGATCAGGTCGTCCAACTCAGCGTGAAAGCGGTTTTCATCCGTCGTGTTACTGGTCGAATAGCCCGGCAGAATCTTGTCACAGATGTCTTCGCGAGCGCCGAGACGTTTGTCGTTGGTCTCCGGGTCACAGGTTACGGGGTCCTCGGGTAACCAGTGGACACCGGCAACACCCCCACGGTTGTACTGGTCTTCAATCTCGGTAGTAAAGTTGGTGAGGGTGCTGCCACCGGCAGAGCCACACACTGTATTGTCGGTGTAGGTCGCTTCGACGAGGCCGGGGTACTCGCCCACAAGGGCGTCGACGTCATCATCGGTATTGTCTGAAGTCAGGTTTGGATTGTCCTGGACTCCCCACAGCATCTTCCCTCCGCTACCTCCGCAGAGACTTGCCAAATTGCTGTAGAGATTCTTCGTTTCAGCCGTCGGTGAGAGTATCGACTCGCTGGTTAGACCAGTCGAGCAGGTGCTCGCGCTGGCGGTCGTCTCAGCCGAAGGAAGAGCCACGACGGCTACGAGAGTAGCCGATAGTGTGAGCATCGCTAACACACTGCCAAGAAGGTTCTTACAACCGCGTGGCCCCAGGTGCTCCATCCGGTCTCCTCTTGTCGAAGCGGTCGGCGCTCCCAGCTTAGGCCCCGGGGTGGCACCCAGACGAAACCGTTGTCAGAGCATTGGTGGCGGCCACAGGCAATGACAGGTGCTCGCTGTTTGTCGGACCACTTGGCCTGGCCAAGAACCGATGAGGGTAGTCATGGTACGGAGCCGCGTAGGACAGTCCTTCCCTGGGCGTTGCGTACAACGATCCGGGACACAGCCGAGGCTCGAACCGCGCAGGCCATGGCCACCTGCACAGACTTGGTCTTCGATGTCCAGTAGGTTCCCGCCTCCCACCAGCTTCCGGACCCCGTTTGCATCCACACGGTCAGCATCGAGCTCATCCGAGCGTCACTCTCCGTCAAATGCACCGAAGTGCCCCAGGACTCAGGCGTGAACGTGACACTGGCTTGGGTGGCGCCCGGGCCCGAGAGCGCCACAGTTTGACCGGACGAGGTTCCCCCCACGCTCAGCACGACACCGAGGATGGCCAGGCTCACTGCCGCCACGGTGCCAACGAGGATCGCAGCGCGATGACGGCGCTTCACGACAGCCCGCCGTCTCTCAGATGATCGTAGGAAGCCAAGGACCGATTCCTGGAGCGTTATCGGCAGTTCGGTCGCATCGAGGTGCCGGGAATCGGTCCCTGCCAACGCCCCGGCCAGGGGCAACAGGTTTTGGCGCTCTTGCCGGCACGCCGGGCACTGATCCGAGTGCGCATCGAGGGCGAAGAGCTGGTCGGTCTCGAGTTGGCCGACCACCTCCATTGCAATGAGCCCGTGCCAATGGTCACAACGATCGTTGGTCATGCGTCCCATCCCATCTCGTCCAAGTTGAGTCGGAGGGACTGCAGAGCGTAGAAGAGGCGACTGCGCACGGTACCTTCGGGGACCCCGACCTCCTGAGCGATCTCCCTGGCTCGCCGTCCTCTGTAGTAGGTGTCGACCAATACCTGGCGATGCTCCGGACGCAGCCGCATGATGGCTTCCTCGACCTGCCAGATGGTCATCGCCCGGTCCAAGTCGTCGTCGGAGCCGGCCCCCATGTCTCTCGAGGTCAGGGTGTCGTCGTCGCTCAGTGGACCGGAGAGGCGCACTCTTCGGGCACGGGCGTTGTCGATCACCAGGCGCCGTGTGATGGCGAACAACCAAGACCGAAGCGTCCCCAGCTCTGGATCGAAGCGGTCCCGGGCTCGCCAAGCACGCATGAAGGTCTCCTGGACCACGTCCTCGGCCGCAGCAGCGTCGCCCAGCGACCGGCGGGCGAATCGATAGAGCTCGGCTCCGTGCGCCAAGAAAGCCGAGCGCAGCCCGACGGCATCTGCCGCCTCGGATCGGGCGGGCTCGCCCCGCCAATGTGGCGGTGCTTGTCGCGCTGGCGCGTGGCGCCTGGTGCGGGCTTCCGACCCTTCCATGAAGGTCACTGCTCCGGTTCGTACCGCGTGCGCCAACGACGTCCCCCGCTCATGTTCTCATGCTCGTGGTCCTGGGAAACAATGCGTCCAGGGCGAGTCGGCCCGGTCCGGCCAGGGCAACTGCAGCAGCCAAGGTGGCCAGGGCAACATTGAGTTCGTAGCCGGTTCCTGATGCGCTGGAAGTGAAGCCGTTGTGAAACGTAACGGTGATCATGGCCACCACCATGTCTCCCACCAGGGCCACACCGGCCAGACGCGAGAGAACTCCCAGCCCGACCGCGATACCGCCGAAGAACTCGACGATCCCGTTGACCACGGCAAAGAGCATGCCGGGACGGAGATGCGCGGTGGAAGCGAAGTACACGGCCGTGCGGTGCAGCCCGAGACCGTGGAAAGCCCCGAAGAGAGTCTCCGACCCGTGGTAGATGAAGACCCAGGCCAAGCCGAAGCGAGCTACCAGCAGTCCGACGTCCCTACCCGGCAGCGAGTCTCGTCGGGACTTGAACCGCCTGATCGTCCCGACGAAAGGCTCCCGGGGGACCGAGGCCGCTCTCGTAGTCAATTTCATGCCTCCAAGGTCGTCACGCGGCGGAAGGGCTGTGCCAGTTGATCGAACACCGTCCTGGGAAGCCGTCGTGGTGTCGAGTCCTGTTCGACGGGCACGGGACGCTCATCGAGGCCGGTGGACAGGACCGGGCCCACAGGAAAGACGGCCCGGCGCGCCAGCCGGTCCCAGCACACTAGGACGAAGCCGAAGTTCACCGCCTGGCCGTCTCCAGGGTAATACCGGGCGTGGTGGAGGCGGTGATAGGCGGGGCTGACGAACACCCTCCCGAGCGGCCCGAAGGTCCAGCGGAGATTGGCATGGGGAAGGGTCACCAGGCATCCGTAGGCGATGACGGCCGCAGCAGGGACACCTCCATTGGCGCTCAGAACGAGGGCAGGAAACAGCGAGACGAGATACACGGAGTGCACCAGGGGATGAGTGCGAAAGGTGGTGAAGACACCCATCTCCTCTTGAGAGTGGTGCAGGGCGTGGAGGCGCCAAAGCGTGGCGAAACGGTGGTTGGCCCGGTGCGCCAGCCAGTTCATGGCATCGACGCCCACGAGGACGATCCCCGCAACGGCCATCCGGGGCAAGAAGGTCAAGCGACTCAGTACGAGGAACGAAGCGTGACGCTGGACGACGACCGCCACCCCGGTCTGGACCAGGGTCAAAGGCGGCACTACGGCCAAGGCGAAGAGAGCAAGGTAGCCGGCATCCACCAAGTGCCCACGCGCCAGGACAGGCCGGACCTCGACCGGCCAGAGGCGTTCGCACACGAGGAGGACGCCGACCACGCACAACAGCGTCGGGCCTGCCATTTCGCCGCGGGCCAGGCTCAGGCTCCGACCCAGGCTGCCAGCTGCCAGCAGGTCCCCGAGGCCGATCACGGCCAACCACGTCGTAAGGCCTGCCAGGAGAGCCACTCCCGCCCATTGCACGAGCCCGGGAGACCTGCGCATCCCGGTGGTCGGTCGGGCAAGGAGCGGCTCTCCGGCCGCCGGCTCGATCTGGGAGAGATCAGTAGGAGACACCCGAGGCTCCCCCGGTCGTCGTCGTCGTGGTAGTCGTGACAGTCGGCGCCGTGGTCGACGGCGGATGGTCGGGCTTGTCCTTGGCCGAGCTCGAACACGCCGAAAGGGTGGCGCCCAGCCCGACGCTGATCACCGTCGCCGCCACCAATCCGGCGAGCTGCTGCCGGCGGCGGCGAACGGCTCTTTCTCTGCCCAGATGAGTTCCGTCAGTACGAGACACCGCCGCCTCCTCCTGGGGTCGTGGTCGTGGTCGTGTCGGGGCTGGTCGTGGTCGTGTCGGGTGTGACCTTGCGCGCCGCCGCCCCTCCCGATCCGCCCACCCCGCTCGGCGTGCCTCCAGGGACTTTCGTTGCGCCGGAATCGGTCGGTGATCCGTTCCCTGATGGCTTGGCAGTCCTGGTGGCTGATGGTGCGCCGGCCGCAGAGCCGGTCGACGACGACTTCTCCATCGGGGTGGCCGTCGGGTCGGCCGGGTCGACGACCCACCATTGGCCCCACTCGTCGCGAATGTTGCCGTTGACCTGACCGGGTGCGTGATCTCCCTCGAAACGGTAAAGGGGAATCCCGTTGAGGGTAACCTGCTTTCTGCCGCCGCTGCGCCGGAAGCTGCCCAGACCCGAGACGCCACGTCCAGCCGGCGACCGCTGGCCCGGTACCAGAAGCGCCGGTGGCCAGACCACGGCGCATTCGGCATAGCAGGTGCTCTTGTTGACGGAGTCGGCAGTGAGGCGGTACAGCGTTTCGCCGCTGGCCAGGGTCAAAATCGGTCCCCACGCCGGGGAGTCGGTGATCGTGACGACCGTCTGACTCGGACCGTGCGCCGTCGTAGCCGCCGTGGTATCGGAGCAGGCGGCCACGGCCAGCGACAAAACCGAAAACAGGGCCCATGTGGCAATTCGCCTGTGGATGACAGGAGTGTGCTCCTTGTTCGGCTGGTTGGCCATTGGCGGTTCCCCTGGGAATGTGGTCGACACCGTTACTACGTACGGACCGCTCCGAATGTTCATCGCCCGTGCCGTCACAGCCAGCAGCCGGCTCAGAGGCCCTTGTCGTGGCCGGTCCCCAGGGCAAAAGTCGGCCTATGGAGACGAGGACTGGCGTCTCCCGCGTGGCCTTACAGGCGCTCGGGGGCTGTCCGCTGTAAGGTCCCTTGGTGTTGCCGCGTTGGCAAGGTGGGCTTGCGACCATCGCCGTGAGCGTGCTGGCGCTCGCTCTCGTGGTGTTGGACCTCACAGACCGGGGTGTGCGCCACTTCTGGGCGGCTCACACTCTCACGACCGACACCGTCTCCGGTCTGCTCGTTCTGGCGCTGACCGTGCTCATCGTCAATCAGGTCCTGAGCAGGCGCCGGCTCACCAAACGGTCCCGTGCCGTCGCGGCACAGGCGGGGATCGTCCTGATGCAAGCGAGGCGCTCGGTGAAGGGAGTGCTGTCGGTGGGCGACGGAGCCGAGGAGCAAGGATCGGCCCGCGATGAGTTGCGCTCCTACCTTGTCATGCTGCTCGTCAGCGCACCGGTCCTGATCGAGGACCCGGTGGCCCGACGGTTTCTCGAGCAAGCTCAATTGCTTGCCGCGGAGATCGCCCGAGTTCTCGTACCTTCCGACGTGAGTGCCGTCATAGGGAGTGGGCATGGGCGAGGTCTCGAGGAGGAGATCGAGCGTCTGCAGGTCGCCGCCGGACCGTTGCTTGCGGTCCTCACCACAGACGAGCGTTCGGCGGTGACGGACGTACCTGGCTGACCTGTCCCTCCGTTTGACCTGAGGCTGGGACATCGAGAGGTCGTCCACGATGGCCCCGACCGGACTTCTCGCCTTCGTTCACTGTGTCCAGTACCTGGCGACGGTGCGCCTCGGCGATGGCGCTGAGTACGTCCGAGGTCTGGGAGAGTGGCCTTATATTCCGATATCGCCATGTATCATGCCGGAGACGTCTGCAACCACCGCCTGCCCACCGACGCACCCCCGGATCCAAGCGTCCATAAAAGAGACCGGGCGAGCCAGCGGCCAACGTCGGATGGGCGCGGGCGGCACCAGGTAGCCGGGACAGCCCGGTCCAGCTGCAGGGGCGCCTCGCTGCCTGCTACACCCATTGCACACAGGAGAAGTGACGAGTCGGCTGCGTAACGCGCCTGGCTACGCTTCGCAATGTGTTGGCAACGCAGGAGTGGGCGTGGGCACTCGTCGTCGTCACCGGCGCCCTGGCCCTTGCCACAGCGCTTCTGGCTTTCTCGACGAGACGGATAGCCAGGTCAACCGAACGCACGGCCATTGCCGCCGAACAGGACATCAAGGGGGGAGCGAACCTCATAGCTGTAGGTCAGCAGCAGGTCGAAGCGGTGCAACGTCAGGCCGATGCTGCCCTCACGATTCTCCAGAACGAGAATCAGCCGATGTTGGTTCCAGCGGCTCCATCAGAGGACTTCGATCCCACCGAGATGGCCTTCTTGTCCGCTTCCGGCAGGGTCAGCGAGCCCGTTCAAGATTTTCCTACAGCAATGGCCTGGCTCAGAGGTGAGCAACCCTGGCTTGTGATCAAAATCCGCAATGTCGGTCGAGGTCCTGCGTTTCTCAGCCCTGAGCCCAGTGACATCGCACTGGATGCACGTGGCGTCATCTTCTGGGGAGAGCCCTCCAGTAATGTCGTAGGACCAGGAGACAGAGTCACCGTCGTGTTCAACGGCGCCGCAAACGACCCGGGGAAAGCCGGAGCACTTGAGTCGTTCGTAACCAACCGAATGGACATTGTCCTTCGTTATCGTGGGGTCACCGGCGGACGATGGTTCGAAACCGGATTCCAATTAGGCGTTCAGAGGCCACTTCCCAAGATACTGGACCTCAGATTTCGGGAGATCCAACGCGCCGCGCCGCCGACCTAAGCGAGGAACTTCCCCGCCTTCCATGGGCAACTTCTACAAAACCAAGCGACTGAACCCTTGCGATGACACGACGGTGATGTGTGCCATTGCCGCTTCATGCGCTTCTCGCCAGGCCGAGTCCGAATTGGCCTCTGCCGCTCTGGAGACAAGCGTGTCCAGTTGGCGGATCTTGTCCATAGCATCGGTGGCTGCAGTCACGGCGTCGTGCGCATTTCGCTCTGCCTCTTTGGCGACTTGCGACAACTGCTGGCCCGTCTGCTTGGCCTGGGCGAGGATCTCGAGCGTCTGGGCCACATCGGTAAGGGCGGCAGTAGCTGAAACGACCTCTCGCCAAGCCTCGGGGGAGTCGACTTCGCCGGCGAGGGTCGTCACGTCTACGATCCTTTGCACAAACGGGTCGACCGCCGAGGGAGGCCGGCCGGCCGACGGTTGGCCGTTTTCGTCAGCCCAGTTCTGATCGTGGTTCATGGCTCTCTTCCCGACTGGTACGTGGTCAACAGCATAGGCGAAAGTCCCGAATCTGGGCACCGCACCGCTTGCTCCAGTCTTGCCGTGCCGTACTACGTCTCACCCATACCCCCGCACCCCGGCGCACCGGCAACCCGGCCCACCGGCACCCCGGCCCCTCTGGCCCACTGGACCCGGCCCCACTGGCCAACTGGCCAACTGGCCAACTGGCCAACTGGCCA
>JASHZK010000297.1 GCA_030042575.1 Acidimicrobiales bacterium | reverse complement strand
GAGGGCGAAACCGGGCACGTCGGCGCCGTCGCCCTCCTCGGCCCCCCCGAAGCGCAAGGCGTACAGCGCACGCTGCTCTCGCAGGAAGGCGCGTCCGGAGCGACACGGGTCCCACAGCACCACGCCGGCCGGATGGCACGACGCCGCCGCAGCCGCGGCCAACGCCGCCCCCATGCGCATGCCCACCAGCACGACCTCGGCCAGGCCGGCCCGGCGCACCACCTCGGCTGCGCACTCGATGTCGCCCGTCCACGTCGGGACTCGGGGGGCGTCGAGGTCGTCTCCGGCTGAGTCACCGGTACCGGTGTAGTCGAAGCGCAGCACGCCGAAGCCCAAGGTGCACAGGCGCCCGGCCAGCGACCGGTAGGTGGCGTAGGTCTTGATCGCCTCCATGAACAGCGGCGGGCACAGCACCACTCCGGCTCTGGCTCGTCCTCCGGCAGGCTGGTGCCACCATCCGAACAGCGTCTGTGCACCGCGCCCGAACCAGAGGGGTGTCTCCGTCGCCCCCGTCCGAGGATCTCGGACCACCGCTTCGGCTCCGTGCCCGGGGCCGGGCGTGACCTTCACGTGCCGGCCCCGTTCATCAGCGTCGATTGTAGGAGGGCGCCGTGTCGCCCACCCGCCCCGGCGTGCGCCGGAGGCGACGTCGGAGCCGGGCGGCGCGCAGGCCGACCGCTACGCTGACCGGTCGTGCGCTCCCCACTGGATCTGCTCGTGGAGGCGACCTGGGAGTGCGCCGCTGCGCCTCCCGGTGCTGTGGGCGACGTGGCCGCGCTGGCCAGCCTGTCGGACGACTGGCTCCCGGCGGTGGTGCCGGGAACGGCCGCCGCCGCCCTGCGCCAGGCCGGTGTCTCCTTCGAGGATCGCGACTTCGATGCCGAGGACTGGTGGTTCCGCTGCCGTTTCCCGGGACCGCCAGCCGCTGATCAGGCCGGTGGATGGCTCCTGCGTTTCGGCGGACTGGCCACCATCGCCGACGTGTGGCTCAACGGCCGAGCCGTCTTGCACAGCGAGAACATGTTCGTCCCCCGCCATGTCGTCGTCTCGGACCTGGCCGGCGACAACGAGTTGGTGGTGCGGTGCTCGAACCTGGCCACCCGGCTGTCGCAGCGCTTCCCCCGCCCTCGGTGGAAGAGCTACCTGGTGCGCGAACGCAACCTCCGCTGGATCCGCACCACCCTGCTCGGTCGTCTCCCCGGCTGGGCGGCGACCCCGGCCCCGGTGGGCCCGTGGCGGGCGGTGACGCTGGCGCCGGCGACGTCGCCGCTCGTGCTCCGGCGCAAGGTGACGGCCACCTGCCAGGGTGACGACGGTGTGGTCGAAGCCTCGCTCGGCCTGGCTTCGTTCTCCCCGGGGAGAAGCGCACCCCTGCTGCGCGTCGGTTCCGAGCGAGCTCCTGTGACGCTGCGAGCCGAAGGGGACGGCTACGTGGTGGAGGGAACGCTGCGCTTGGGGGGCGTCGAGCGGTGGTGGCCCGCCACCCACGGGGGTCAGCCGCTCTACGACGTGGCCCTGGAGCTCGAGGGCGGATCGCTGCCCTTGGGGCGCGTCGGTTTCCGTACCGTGCACGTGCACGAGGAGGACGGGGGATTCGAGCTGGAGGTGAACGGCGAGCGCCTGTTCTGCCGAGGGGCCACCTGGATGCCCATCGACCCGGTGTCGATGACGTGTGACGCCGGGGCCCTGCGGGAGCAACTCGAGCTGGTGGTGGCGGCCAACATGAACATGGTGCGGATCCCGGCCACGGGCGTGTACCAGGACCCACTGTTCTGGGACCTGTGCGACGAGATGGGCATCCTCGTGTGGCAGGACTGCATGTTCGCCTTCTTGGACCCGCCGAGCGACCAGGCCTTCCTGGAGCAGGTGGACGAGGAGCTGTCGTCGGTCTTCTCCGAGCTGTCGGGCCATCCGGCGCTGGCCGTGGTGTGCGGTGGCCAGGAGGTGGAGGAGCAGGCGGCCATGCTCGGGCTCCCCCGACAGGAGTGGAGCAGTGCCCTGTTCGATGACCACATCCCTCGGCTGGTCGACCACTGGCTGCCCGGCGTGCCCTACGTGGCCAACAACCCGACCGGAGGGACCACGCCCTTCCGGATGGACCAGGGTGTCAGCCACTACTTCGGCATCGGCGGGTACCTGCGTCCCCTGAGCTCCCTGCGCAGCGACGGGGTCCGCTTCGCCAGCGAGTGCCTGGCCTTCGCCACGCCTCCGGAGCCTTCGAGCGTGGAGGACATGTTCGGCGGCCCCCAAGGCGCCCTCGACGACCCCCGCTGGCGTCGAGGGGCGCACCACGACGCCGGCCGCTCCTGGGACCTGGAGGACATGCACGGCTTCTACATGGCCCGGACCTTCGGCATCGATCCGTTCCTCGTGCGTTGGCAGGATCCCGAGCGCTACCTGGAGCTGGCCCGGGCCACCGCCGTGTTCCTGGTGTCGAACGTCCTCACCGAGTGGCGCCGCCACGGGTCGTCGTGCGCCGGAGCGCTGGTGCTGGCCCTGCGCGACCTGCGGATCGGCCCCGGTTGGGGCCTGGTCGACGCCTGGGGCCGGCCCAAGGCTCCCTGGTACGCCCTGCGCCCGGTGCTGGCCCCTGTGGCCGTGCTGGTCAGCGACGAGGGGTTGAACGGCCTGCGGGTGCACCTGCTCAACGACTCGTCCCGCCGGATCCGGGGGACGGTGCAGGTGGCGCTGTTCGTCCGGGGCGAACTGTGTGTCGAGCAGTGCGAGCGCACGATCGAGCTCGGGGCTCGGTGCGGGACCGAGATGGACGTGGGGGACCTGTTCGACGGGTTTCGCGACCTGAACGCCGCCTACGGCTTCGGTCCGCCGGCGTGGGACGTCGTCGACGTGAAACTGGTGGAGGAGGGCGGCAGCTGCCTCGGTGAAGCCGTGTACCTGCCCACGGGGCCGCTGCGCCCCCTGGAGGCCGACGTCGGGCTGCACGGCGCAGTCGGCCGGGATGCGGGCGGGACCTGGCAGCTGACCGTGTCCACCCGGCGTCTCGCCCAATGGGTGCGGGTCGAGGTGCCCGGGTTCCACCCGTCCGACTCGTGGTTCCATCTGGCCCCTGGTGGCCGGCGCACGGTCACCCTGGTCCCCGCCGGTGGCCGAGCCCCGGTGGGCTACGTCCAGGCCTTCAATTCCTCGACGACGGCCCGGTTCGAGCCGGAGGCATGACCTCGGGGCGCTCCGGCGCGGCCAGCTGTCGGCGCAGGGCGCGCAGCAGCCATCGCAACTCCAGGGCATAGTGACGAGAGGCCGGGCACGGACAGGTGGGCCGAAGGCACCGGCAGGCCTCGAACCTGGGCGACGGGAGGGCGTCGCCGGCGCCTGGCCGAGGCCCAGGCGACCCCCAGCCGGGCCGGTCCCGGTAGGCGACGTAGAGCAGGGAATCGTCGTGCTCGCCCTCCACCCGGGGCCAGTCCTTGATGCGACGGACCAGCCGCATCCCGACGCCCACGCACAGTCGTTGGGCACGGATGTTGTCCGGGCGGCACATGGCCCACACGGCGTCGAGCTCGAGGCTCTCGAACGACACGCGTACCAACAGCTGCATCACCTCGGTGCCGAAGTTCTCGCCCCGGTGGCGGGCCGAGATGACCATGCCCAGGTCGGGCACACCGAGCAGGCCGGTCAGAGAGATGTAGGTCCGACCGATCAGCTCGCCGCTGTCGCGCCTGACCACCCCCAGCTGGTACATGGTGCGGGGCACGCTGGCGGCGTTGGCCATGGCCTCGGCCACGTACGCCTCCATGTCGTTGAGGGCCGGATCGGTCACCACGTAGAAGCGACGGGCCATGGGGTCGTCCACCACGTCGCGCAAGGCGGGGACGTCGTCGGCGGTCAGCTCGCGCAGGATCAACCGACTGCTCTCGATCCGTACCGAGGTCGGCATCAGGCCGGCGCCGCTGACTGCCTGGAGCGTGCTCGGCGCTTGAGATCGACGGCGCGCCGGCGCGCCGAGCGCCGCCAGGCCACGGTGCGGAGCTTGGTCCGCTCCAGCAGCCCACCGGTGGCGAGCACGGTGCTGGTGACCGTGATGTGGTCCGAGAACAGCCGGCTGTAGAAGTCGTTGTACGCAGGCCCGTGGGCCGGGTCGAACCAACGGACGTCGCTGTGATGCAGGAAGTGGTCGGTGTAGGCGACGTCGAGTTGCACGCCGGGGGCGTACTGGGCGTAGGCCTCGTCGTAGGCGCGTCGGATCCCGAACACCGCCTCACCACCGCCCACGTCGCATTTCATGGCCACTGGTCGACCGTCGACTTCGAGCGAGAAGACCTGGAGCCGCCCGTCGACGCCGAACCCCTCGCACATGTCACGAAAGTATGCGTCGTGGTTGGGCCGACATCCAGGCGCGGTGCCGGCTCGTCCCTTCCAACCGGCGGCCTCCATGGCCGTGAACCGGGCGATGGCGTCTGGCTCACCGGATCGGTCGACCAGCACCACGGTGCCCCCCTGCGCCTCCGACAGGCGCCGGCCCAGCCGCCGGGCTTCTTTGACGACCTTGGTCGCCATGGCCCCGTTCAGGTGGGAGAGGTGCCGAGACCGGTCGACGACGGCCCGGTCCCAGCGCGCCGTCTCCAGGGCCGGCATGCCCAGACGGTCCGCCTGACGTCGCAAGGCGTTGGCGGCCGGCCCGTCGGCCCGCAGGCGCTCGATCTCGAGCAGCCCCGGGCCGCCCTTCCTGGCCCGCTGGCGCAGGGCGAGGAGCAGGGCCTCGACCGCTTCCTCGCCGTGATCGGGATCGAGCAGGGGGATGCCGACGATGGGGGAGGGTGGAGGTTCCTCGTCGTGCAGCCGGGTGGTGTAGGCCGGTCCCGAGAGGTTCTTGGTGGCGGGCACCGGGCGCAGCGGCATGCAAGCCAGGAAGCGGCCGTGGCGGTGGGCCACGAGCAGCACCACCCCGGCGGCGCTGGGGAAGTGCTTGACGGCCGAACAGACCACGGGGGGCTCGAAGAACGGGTTGGGCTCGACCGCCCTCGCCGCTAGCTCCCGCCAGGCCAGCTCGTCCTCGGTGGACAGCTCGGACAGGGGGACGATGCGTGTCTCCATCGTGCCGTCACCCATCGCCGTGCTGCGGGCGGTGGGAGCACACGACACGCGCCGGCCGATGACAGGCGGGTGGAATCCCGTGGAGTGGCATCCGAGGGTCACACCTTATTACATCGGCGCGCGTGAGATTCCATCGGCGCGCGTGGGCGACACAGGCTCACCCGGTGCCAACCTCGTAGCTGGATACCATGGGCGGTGCTTCACTGCCGCCTCGGGTAGGGACCGGTGCAAGGTCGAATTCTTCGGGTCCGTGAACTTTCGTCTGCCGACGACCAGGCGTGGCGCGACCTGGCGGCAAGGGCGGTCGAGCCCAATCCCCTGTTCGAGCCCGACGTGGTCGTCCCCGCAGCCCGCCACCAGAGCTTCGGTGCCGACATCTCCCTGATCCAGGTCAGCGACCATGGCCGCTGGGTGGCCTGTGTTCCCATTCGGCCGGCGGGCCAGTGGCAATCGCGTCGGCTCCCGAGGCTGACGACGAACGTTCGCCGCAGCGCCTACATCGGCACTCCGCTGGTGGACCCAGCCGCCGGAGCCCCGGCCGTCAGGGAGCTGCTGTCGACCATCGCCTCCCAAGAGCGCTACGTCAGACACCGCGGGCTGCTCGAGCTCGACAACCTCCGCCAGGGACCCGTGGCCGAATGGATTTTTGAGGCCGTTGAGGATCTGCGCCTCCCCCTCCATGTGGAGAGCTACCCGAGGGGGATGCTGCGGAGGCGCCCCGCCTTCACCTATTTCGACGACCACTCCGGCCACCACCTCAGCAACCTCAGGCGCCTGCGCCGACAAATGGAGGAGTTCCTGGGGGCCGAGGTGCGTTGCGTCGACAGGTCGGGTGACCCCGAGATCATTCCTCGGTTCATCGAATTGGAGGTTGCGGGGTACAAGAGAGCGAACCGCGTGGCCCTGGCCACCATTCCCGGGGAACCCGAGTACTTCGCCGAGATCTGTGACCGTCTGCGGCGCCTCGGTCGCCTGCTGGTCCTCACCTTGGAGGCCGGGCCCCGATTGGCCGCGGCCTACATCGCTCTGCGCGGAGGGGAGGGGTTCTTCATCGTCAAGCTCGCCTATGACGAGGACCTGGGTCGCTTCTCTCCCGGCCTCAACCTGCACCTCGATGCCATCAGGCACTTCCACGAGCACACCGACGCCCAATGGATCGACACCTGCACGGGGCCGAACAACCAGACACTCTTGCGCTTCTACACGGACCACACCACGGTTTCCAATGTGCTGCTGGCCTTTCGGGGAGGTCGTGACGGCCTCTTCGTCCGGTACAAGGCGTTCTATCAGTCGCCCGAGCCACCTCCACCGTGGATGGAGCCACCGTCGGCAGCCCTGCACTGGCTCGTGCTCCTCCGAAGAGCCGTGCGGGCGCCATCTCGTTCGAACTAGGAGTCGGCCTCCGCCGGTTGCCCCGGCGCCGTGCGCCCGGCCGTGGCCGTGATCAGCGCCTCCAGCCGTGGAACGATCGTGCTCGCCCGACATTCCCCCGCCGCCTGGTGGGCGCCCCGGGCCAGCCGGTGGCACAGGTTCCGATCGGTGAGCAGGGCCCGCAGGGCACCGGCGAGCTCGGCCGGCACCCCGGGTGCCACGAGCACACCGCTCACCCCGCTCTCGATGAGTTCGGCGGGCCCGCCCGCCCCGCTGGCGACCACTGGCATCGCCGCGGCCATGCCCTGGACGACCGTCTGGCCGAAGGGCTCGGGGATGACGCTGCCGTGCACGAGGATGTCGGCGTTCTCGAGCAGTGCAGGGACATCGGGGCGGAAGCCCAGCCATTGCACCCGCGAATCGAGCCGGAGCCCGGCGCTCAGAGCTCGAAGCTCCTCTTCGTACTGGAGCTCTCCGAACATGGCTGATCCCACGAACACGGCGCGCCACTCCATGTCCGAGATCCGGGCTAGTGCCCGAAGCAGCACGTGCTGGCCCTTCCACCAGGTCAGGCGGCCCACCATCACGATCACGGCGCGACCCTCGGGAGCCGGACGGGCCAGCCTGCGGGCCCCGACGGCGAAGAATTCCTCCTCCACCGGGCTGGGAACCACGTGGCACCGGCGGTGGACGGTGGAGGCCGTCGCCCTGCTGTTGGCCACGATGGTGGTGGCGCTGAATCGCAGGGCCACCGAGGCCAGGAGGATGGTCTTGCGGCTCATGTAATCGGTGGCCAAGCGGTCCCGTACGTGCCAGATCACCGGGATCCGGCGCAGGCGGGCGACGGGGCCCCACAGGACCCCGGCTTTGAGGGAATTGACGTACATCACATCGGGATCGTTGTCCTTGAGCCAGGCGTTCACCTTTTTGACGAACGGTGCCGTGGACAAGAGCAGCCGGAACACGCCGGTCACAGAGGAGCCGAAGTCCCGGCGGGCTTCGGCCAAGGCGGTCGGAGGGGCCACGACCTCCGTGCGCCAACCAAGAGGAGAGACGGCGTCGAGAAGCGGGCCCTCCTCACCGGTGACCAGGGTGCACTGCATGGCGGGGCTCAGCCCCCGGGCCATGGCGATGAGGGCGATCTCGCCACCGGACAACTTGGCCGAATGGTTCACGCACAGGAGCTTCGTCGTCTTCCCCTTGGGCGGTGGCTGCGCATCCGGCCTGGTCATGGCCGACCGGCCACCTCGAGCAGGACCCGTTCCAGGCGGTCCATGACCGCCGCCCACTGGAAGCCCTCCACGCTCGGTCGGCACGCTGGCGCCCATCGAGCCAGGACGCCGGGCCCCAGGGCCTGGTCCAGCAGGCCGGCGAGCTCGACTACCGACGTGGGATCCTCCAGCAAGAGCCCGTTGTGGCCGGGGCGCACGGCCGTGGCCGCGCCGGCTGATCGCGACGTCAGCACGGGGGTCCCGCTGGCCAGTGCCTCGATGACGACCGAGCCGAACGCCTCGTAGCGAGTGGGGAGCACGAAGAGGTCGGCCGCCGCGTAGTAGCGGCCCACGTCGCTCGTGGCACCGGCCCATTGAACCTGGCTGGAGAGGCCCAACCGCCCGATGGTGTGCTCGAAGGCGGCGGGAGCCATCCTGCCCACCAGGACCAGCCGTGGTCGCCGGGCCGACACCGAGGGGTCGGCCATGGCTCGGAGCAGGACGTCGAGGCCTTTGCGCCGGTATTCGTTGGCCACGAACAGCAACATGACCTCTTGCTCGTCGATGCCGAGGCGGGTTCGCTCCTGGTCACGAAGCAGGCGGCTGCGCTCGGGCGAGCACTGTTCGGGGTCGAAGCCGTTGGGGATGATGTCGATGGCCTGGCGCGGCGCCCGGTAGAACCGCACGAGGTCGTCGGCCACCATCTGGGACACCGCCACCAGCCTCCCCCGGGGAGAGCGGACGGTCGATCGGACCGAAGTGTGCTCGAGCACCAGTCGGAGCTCGTGTCGCGGGAGCAGGTACCGAGCCTGGCCTGGCAGCCGAAGCGGACCGAGGTACCCGGGACCGCCGATGGCGACCCAGGCCCGGTGGACACTTCCCACCACGAGCACGTCTGCGGTCGGGCAGCCCACTCCGAAGCTGACCGTCACGTCGGCCTGGAGGCGGTCCAGGGCGGGCCCGGCCGATCGACGGAACCTCCACAAGCCCAGCAGGTCACGGAAAGGTGCGCCGGGGACCTCCACCATGGTGGCCCCCGGCGGCAAGGGATCGGCCACACCGCAGACGACGGACACCTGGTGCCGCCTGGCCAGGTGCCGCGCCGCCTCCCACACCACCCGCTCCACTCCGCCTCGACGGTGGCATTCGGGGTACACGAGCCCCAGGCGCAGCGGGGTGACAGCCCCCCCGGCAGGTGCAGGGGGTCCGGGCACGATGGGATCGTAGTGGGGACGATGGTCGGCTCAACGCTGGCGCAGGAGCGACCGATAGGTCTCGAGCGTCGTCGCCACCTGTCGTTCGACACGAAAGACGTCGCTGTGGATGTGCCGGAGTGCGGTCCCGTACGAGTGACGCCGCTCGAGATCGCCGGCCAACTCGGCCAGCATTCGACCAGCGGACCCGATGTCGAAAGGGGAGTAGAGGGCGGCATCGGGGGCGAGTCCGACGGTCTCGAGATGTCCGCCCCCGCGGGCGGCCACCACGGGGAGGGCGGCCGCCATGGCCTCGACGACAGAGAGCCCGAACGGTTCGTCCGGACGGGGGGCGAGTTGCATCGACGCCCGGAGCTGCAGGTCGGCGACGTCGTTGCGCCTGCCCAGAAAGGCACATGATGCCGCCACGCCCAGTTGAGCGGCCTGCGCCTCCAGACGCCTCCGCTCGCTGCCGTCCCCCACGATCAGCAATTGCCACCCGGCGGTGCCCAGCCCGGAATTCCGCCAGGCCTCCAGGGCGAGATCGGTCCGCTTCTCGGCTTCCAGTCGTTGGACCACGAGCACGGTCCGCTCACGGTCGGCGGCGTCGGGGACGGCGTCGGGATGGGCCGTGCCCGGAGGGACGACGATGCTCGTTCCCTCGATGCTGTCCGCCACGTACCGGCTGATGGCCAGCTGTGCGTCGATTCGACGAGTGAGGAATCGACCAGCGACGCCGCTCATGAAGTGCGATCCCCGCCGGCGAGCGAAATGCCTGGTGGCGACGATGGGCGCCCTGTGCTTGGCCGATCCCATCACGGCGGCCAACTCCGCCGCCGTCATGTGGGCGTGCACCACGTCGAGGTGCCGTTGGTGGAGGAGTGCCCCCAGGGCCTGGCGGACATCGGTTGCCGGCAACCACTCGACATGGTCCGTGGTCACGACAGATGGTTCGACCCGGTCCCGTTGGCCGCCGATCACCACGACCCGGCAGCCGTGACGGGCGAGCCCGGTCGTCAACGTCGTCACGTAGCGCTCGACACCGGCAAAGGCGTCGCTGCACACGACCTGGGCCACCCGCAGATGGCCGGACGCGCTATCCACGCGGATCTGTTCTGTCCGCCGCCTTCACTTTCGATGCCAGACGGTGCTCGGCTCGGCTCGGTCCCTCCAGGTAGAGCCGAAGACGGGTGCGGGCTCGCCTCCGCCCGCCGCCGCCCAGGATGACGCTTCGCAGACTGGCGCCCACCACGCACCCGGCTCGCGTCACCTGCCATCCGACCGTTCCATGGTGCTTGCGGATCAGCCGCTCGAAGGAGGCGTGGAAATGTGCCTCGCGCAGGGCGAGATCGTCGGCGGTGCCAGCGCCCACGTGAACGGCGCTGACGTCACTGCACATGGCGGCCCGCCAACCCTTTTGCCGGGCCCGTATCTGCCAGTCCGTCTCTTCTGCGTAGAGGAAGAAGCGCTCATCGAACAGACCCACGTCCTCTATGGCTTGTGCCCGAAGGAGAAGGACGGACCCGGTCACAAAGGCGCGGCGGGCGGGCAACCTCCCCAAGCCCACCGCCTCCAGCCATGCCCGTGTCGGTGTGGGACGAGGCCAGCTCACCCGCATCCCGGCACCCCCCACCGGCTCGGTCTGGACCGGTGCCACACACCCCAGGGAGGGATCACGGTGCAGGCAAGCCCGGAGTCGATCGACGGCCGGCCCGTCGATGGCGGCATCGGGATTGAGCAGGAGCACGTCGGCTCGGCGGGGGACCGCCGTCCGTAGTGCCAGGTTGACCCCGGCGGCGAAGCCGACATTGGCGCCGGGGTCCAGATAAGCGCCTCCATGGCGTTCGACGACCGATCTCGTGGCCGGCGACCGGGAGTTGTCCACGACGACGAGCGGGAAGGCCCCTTGCAACGAGGCCAGGCAATTCTCCAGGAGCTGGGGGTCGCCATAGGCCACGACAACGACGTTGACAGGAGCTGTGTCCGTGACGGCGATTGCCCGTTGGTGGCGCTCCACGTGCTGGGTTCGACTCGGCCGGGTCTTGCTCAGGTGTGCAGAGCCAGGGAATGCCGTTCGAAGGCAGATCCCGCCACCGGCCGGGGCGGAGAGCGGCGCCGCTCCCAGGCGGCCGCGCCCAGCGAGAGCCCGGCGATCAACCAGGGGATGCCCACCAGGGGCGCCACCCAGAAAATGTCCAGCTGACCCTCGACGAACTTCACCAGCAGCACGGCCAGCACGATGTCGCTGTAGCGGCGGGGCACCTTGCTCATGATGCCGAAGGAGCCGAAGATCAACACGGCGAAACCCACGATTCCCACGATGCCGGCCGAGGTGAGGATCTCCGCTTCGGCGTTCGGCGGCTGGAAGGCGAAGGGGAACCGGTTCGTGTACCACCACCGCAGACCGACACCCAACCAGGGGGACAGGTGCCAGAGCTGCAACGACTGCTGCAGCCAGGTGAGCCGTTGATGGACGCTGTTGAAAGCGTTGCTCGAGGCGAACTCGCTGGATACCAGGACGTAGGCGAGAACGAGGATGGGCACGATGGCCACGACCAGTGCTTTGGAACGGCCGCGGATACCAGGGTCGCGGATCATCAAGAAGAAGAGGCCGATACCGCAGGCGATCA
>JASHZK010000296.1 GCA_030042575.1 Acidimicrobiales bacterium | reverse complement strand
CCACCATGGCCGGCCACGCCGGCGGGCCCATCCGCAGCGCCCATGCCGACTCTCGGGCCGGCGTGGACGTCGCCGGGCTGGAGGCCTACGACCGTCACGAGCGCGAGCGTCTCGACGACGAGATCCTGGCCCCGGGCGCCACCCGGGCCTTCGGCGCCGGGAACCGGGCCAGGCCCGAGGAGGCGGACCCCAACCGCGCCTGCTTCGAACGAGACCGTGACCGCATCCTGCACTCGAGCGCCTTCCGTCGGTTGGCAGGCAAGACCCAGGTGTTCATCTTCCCCGCCGACCACCAGCGCACCCGCCTGACCCACGCCCTGGAGGTGGCCCAAGTGGCCACCTCGATCGCCCGAGCGTGCCGGCTGAACGTGGCACTGACCGAGGCCATCGCCCTCGGGCACGACTGCGGACACGGACCCGGTGGCCACGCCAGCGAGGATGCCCTGTCGGTGTTCCTGCCCGGAGGCTTCGACCATGCCGTGTGGGGGGCCGACGTTTCGCTCACCGCGCTCAACCTGTGCGCCGAGACCCTCGACGGCATCCGCAACCACTCGTGGTCGCGCCCTGCTCCCGCCACCCCCGAAGGGGAGGCGGTGAGCTGGGCCGACCGCATCGCCTACGTGTGCCACGACTGGGAGGACGCCGTGTCGGCCGGGATAGTGAACCCGGCGCAGCTGCCCGAGGCCGTGCGCAATCTGGGAGGAACGCGCCGGGCCGGGCAGCTGGGCTCGTTCGTGGACGCCGTGGTCCACGCCGTCGCCCGCACCGGCCAGGTGGGGATGGACGAGGAGGCGGCCGAGGCACTGGCCGCCTTCCGCCAGGGTAACTACGACCTCATCTACCTGCGGCCGGCCTCGATGTCCCAGGCTTCCGCCGTGGTGTCGGTCCTCGGTGCCTTGGTCGAGCACTTCGCCGACCATCCCAACCGCATACCCGACGTCCGCCAGTCGGGCGGCCTGCCCGGCGGCTCGGAAGCCGCTGTGCGGGCGGCGGTCGCCTATGTGGCCGGCATGACCGACCGCTTCGCCATGTCCTGCGCCACGGTCGAGCTGGGTTGGGACCCAGCCAAGCTCCCGCGCGGGGTGGACGTCAGCGCACGGTGAGCTCTCGGCGGTAGAGGCGCGCCGGGCCCATCCCGACGAGGGCGTCGGCCACGGCGTCGATGGCGACGGCCGCCTCCCCCGCCGGATCCGACACCCGCACCGGCGCGCCGGTATCGGCACCGACCCGGACCTCGGGCAAGAACGGGATGCAGCCGAGCAGCGGCACCTCCAGGGCGTGGGCCAAGGCCTGGCCGCCACCGGAACCGAAGAGCTCGTAGCGCTTGCCGTCGTCGCCGGTGAACCACGACATGTTCTCGATCACGCCCCGTACCGCCAACTTGAGCCGTCGCGCCGCGTAGGCCGAACGCTGGGCCACCCGCTGGGCGGCCGGCTGAGGGGTCGTCACCACCACGATCTCGGTTCGAGGCAGGTACTGGCCCATGGACAGGGCGACGTCGCCGGTCCCGGGGGGCATGTCGACGAGAAGGAAGTCGGGCTCGCCCCAGTAGGCGTCGACCAGGAACTGCTCGAGCGCCTTGTGCAACATGGGGCCCCGCCAGACGACGGGCTGCTCGTCGGGGACGAAGAAGCCCATCGACAAGCAGCGCACCCCGTGCACCACCGGAGGTACCAAGAGGTCGCCGATGGCCAGCGGCTCGCGCTCCACGCCGAGCATCTTCGGCACCGAGAAGCCGTACACGTCGGCATCGAGCAGCCCCACCTCATGGCCCTTGGCCGCCAGGGCCACCGCCACATTCACGGTGACCGACGATTTGCCCACCCCTCCTTTGCCCGAGGAGACACCGATGACCCTGGTGCGCGAGCCGGGAACCATGAAGCGATTGGGCCGGCCCTCCTCGTGGCCCAGGGGCCCGGGCGGACCGCCGGCGACGCCTCTCCGGCCACCAGAGACACCTCGAGGCGCAGCCGGCGGCGGCGGCGAGCCTGCGGCCGGTACGGCCAGTGCCGCCACCAAGGCGGCGCGCTCGTCATCGGTCATCACCGTGGTGCGCAGGGAGACCCGTCGGTCGCCACCGACGAGCGGGCCCAGCGCCGTGCGCAGCCGGGCCTCCAGCTCCCCCGCCACCGGCCATCGGGCCACGGGCAGGGCGAGAGTGGCTTCGGCGCCTTCCGGGGTCGTCCGCACGTCGTGGACCATGCCCAGCTCGCCCAGGGCCCGTCCGAGGTCCGGGTCGTGCACGGCCGCCACAGCGTCACGCAAGTGGGCGTCGTCGCAAGCCACGGTCACGTCCCTCTCGCAGGGTCCCCTCGAAGGCGGGCAGCCAGCACGACCAGGGATTTCGTCGCGCCACCGGTAGACTAGCGACGTGGCTGTGACTGCCGATCCACCCGGTTCACCCGCTGGGGCCCAGGCCGAACAGAGCGGCGACCGAGCCGGCGACGGGCGCTTCTCGGCGGCGGTGGCGGCCGTCACCTCGGCCTTCGGCGACCCCACCCGCCGCGAGATCTACCTGCACGTGCGCTCGCGTCCGGGGGCCACCGCTTCGGAGGTGGCGAGCGACTTCTCGCTGCACCCCAACGTGGCTCGTCACCACCTCGACCGGCTGGCCGCCGGGGGGTACCTGGCCGTGACACTCGAACGGCCGGCCGATGGAGGGGCGGGGCGACCCTCCAAGCACTACCGGGCGTCCGAAGGCCCCACCGACCCCACCGTGGACCTGGTGGGACGCCGCGACGAGCTGCTGGTGTCGCTTCTCACCGAGGCGCTGGCTCTCCTCGGACCGCAGGAGGCCGAGCGCATGGCGGAGCGGGTGGGTGAGGACTACGGACGGGTCCTGGCCCGGCGCATGGAACCCGGTGAGGGTCAGCGTTCACTGCGCGGCGCCATGCACGCCATCGCCGACGCCCTCACCGCTCACGGCTTCGCCGCCCACGCCGAAGACCGCGGCTCGGCCACCGCCGTGGTGGCCGAGCAATGTCCCTTCGGGGATGCCGCCGCCGCTCACCCCGTCATCTGCGCCGTCGACCGAGGCATGGTCCGAGGGCTGCTCTCGGGACTGTGCGACGTGGGAACGTCCCCCATCCCCGTCGTCCTCTCCTCCCGGGCGCGTGGCGACGACGCCTGTGTCGCCGAGGTGTGAACCGCCACTACCTCGACCACGCCTCCACGTCACCGCCTCGTCCCGAGGTGGTGGCGGCCATGGCCGGATGGCTCGAGCTGGGCGTGGCCGCCGATCCCGGACGGCTGCACCACGAGGGACAGCTGGGGCGCGCCGCCCTCGAAGAAGCCCGTGAGGCCATCGCCGAGTTCCTCGCCATCAAGGCGAACCGGGTGGTGATCACCTCGGGTGGCACCGAGGCGGTCAACACAGCCGTCTGGGGCGCCTGGAGGGCTGAACCGCACGGAGCCATGGTGCTGGCCGATGTCGAGCACTCTTCGGTGCGCGAGGCGTCGGCTCGCCTCGGCCGTGTCGAGCGCGTGGCCGTCGACTCCGCCGGGCGGATCGAGCCCGGTGCGGTGGCCGAGGCCCTCGACCACCTGGCCGCCGAGGGCACCGCCGTGTCCCTGGTGCACTGCCAGCTGGCCAACCACGAAGTCGGCACACTGCAACCGGTGCAGGAGGTGGCCGAGGTGTGCCGGCGACGCCGGGCGCTCCTGCACGTCGACGCCTGCGCCGCGGCCGGGCACGTGGCGGTGTCGGTCGAGGAACTGGGTGCGGACCTGGTGTCGGTGAGCGCCCACACATTCGGGGGCCCGGCCGGAGCCGGCGCCCTGGCGATCCGGCGCGGGTTGCGGCTCGAGCCGCTGCTGGTCGGAGGGGAGCAGGAACGAGCTCGGCGGGCGGGGCTGGAGAACATCGCGGCGGCCATCGGCTTCGGGGCGGCCTGCGCCGCATTGTCCGGAACACGCTTGAGCGAAGAGCAGGAGATCGCCCGCCGCCAACTCGAGCGACTGGAGAAGGCCGCTGTCGCAGTCTCCGGGGTGTCGAGACTGGGACACCCCACCTTGCACCTGCCCCACCTGCTGTGCCTGGGCGTCGATGGGGTGGAGGCCGAGCCGGTGCTGCTCGGTCTGGACCGGGCCGGCATCGCCTGCCACTCCGGTTCGTCGTGCTCGTCGGAGTCGCTGGCACCCTCCCCGGTGCTCGAGGCGATGGGCGCCGACGCCGAGCGGTCGCTGCGGCTGTCGGTGGGATGGCCGACCACGGACGCCGACGTCGAAGCCTTCGCCGCTGCCTTTGCGCCGGTGGTGGAGGGCCTGCGCGCCCTGGGAAGATGAACCCTTCGCGGCGGGCGATGCCCACCCATCTCGGGCTCGGCGCGGCAGCCCGCGTCTTCTTCGGCTTCGGCTCGCCGCGCATCATCCTCGTCGTGCTGCTGGCGGTGCTGGGCGGCCGGGTGGCCATCGGCGGATGGTCGTGGTGGGACCTGCTCGGGCCCGGAGTGGTGCTGGCCGCTCAGCCCTTCACCGAGTGGACCATCCACGTATGCCTGCTCCATTTCCGCCCCCGCACCGTCGCCGGCCGGCGCATCGACCCCCTCGTGGCGCGCCAGCACCGTGCCCACCACGCCGATCCCAGGGACCTTCCCCTGGTCTTCATCCCCTTACCCGCCCTGGCCGGCCTCATCGCCGTCGTGGCCACCATCTGCCTGGCCGCCCTTCCCCTCGAGCGGGGGCTCACCACCTTGGTGGCCGCGTTGTGCGTGCTCTTCACCTACGAGTGGACGCACTACCTGATCCACTCCTCGTACCTTCCTCGTCACTGCCTCTACCGCTACGTGTGGCGGGCGCACCGTAACCACCACTTCCGAAACGAGCACTACTGGTTCGGGGTGACCGTCCACCTGGCCGACCACCTGCTCGGCACGTTCCCCGAGCGCACCGCCGTGCCCGTCTCTCGCACCGCCCGCACCCTGGGCGTGGAGGAAGCAGCCTGAGCCGCAGGCCCGGAACCGAGGGCGGGCCGGACCTTGAGACCGGCCGGACCGGGGACCGGGGCCGGGCGGACCAGGGGGTATCCCCCTGTCGATTGCAATTTTGAAAAGGTGGAGGTCGGCGGATTCAGCCGGTGGCCGCGACGAACTCGTTGAACCGTTCCGCCGGAGTATCCCACCCGAGGGTCTTGCGGGGGCGCTCGTTGAGGAGGGCGGCGATGGAGTCGAGCTCGTCCTGGCTGTAGCCGGAGAGGTCGGTGCCCTTCGGGAGGAATTGGCGAACCAGGCCGTTCCAGTTCTCGTTGGAGCCCCGCTGC
>JASHZK010000295.1 GCA_030042575.1 Acidimicrobiales bacterium | reverse complement strand
TGAACAGACCCATGCCCACGGCGAAGACCCGGCGACGCCCGATCCGGTCGGACAGCGATCCGGCGCTCAGGACGACGGTAGCCAATGCGAGGGTATAGGCGTCGACGATCCATTCCACCCCGATCAAGCCCGAGTGCAGATCGTGGGCAATGTGGGGCAGGGCAGTGTTTACGACTGCTATGTCGAGCATAAGCATTGCCGTGCCCAGACAGACGATCCCAAGTGTCGCGCGTTTGTTCAGCACTTCGGCCTCCTCTCCTCGTCCTTCGGATGTCTCGCCGTCAACTCGAGCTCATACGGGCTTCAAGGGCGCGGTAATCGGCGGCGGGAAGGACCGAACGCGTGAGGCTCCACACCGCGGCGAAGGCCTCTGGTGGAGCGTCCTGTCGCATGCCGCCGAGAAGCTCGGTGCGATCGTCCAGGTTCATCGCCGGGATCATCACCGCAAGCGCCTTGGCCATGGCCGGTGGCGGGATGCTGCTAATGATGTCATGGTGCATGGCAGCGGCGCCCTCGACTCCAAGGACGTCGAGGAGCGCCGGCATCACGACCCGCTCCTCGAACTCCTGGTGGGCTAGGTAGGCGCCGGCGAACGAGGCAAGATCGAGGTAGAGGTTGTGAATCCGGGCCCGTTGTTCGCAGGAAGTGGCCTCGGCGATGGCGCTGGCCCGCGCGGCGATTCGCTCGAGCCAAGCGTCAAGGGTGGCATGGTCGGTGGCGTTGCGCTCGAACAGGGCAGGAGCGTGCACAGCGAGGACCGGGAGAACGTGAGTGTCCTCGTGGCCGGCGTGGTCCGTGAGCAGCTCGGCGACGTCGCCGATGTGCGCGCACAGGGCTGCCCGTTCCTCGCGGTCGGCGGGGTCTGTCTGGCCGGCGCTCGCCGTCACAGCGAACAGCTCGGCCCGAACCCCCTTGTGGATGTCGCGGTAGGCGTCGAACCCGAGGGCTGACGCGGGGTCAACGCTGCGCTCGGGAGCAAGAGGGGGGTACTGTTCGATCGAGGTCATCGGCTGCCTTTCCCGTTCCGTCGGAGATCCTGGGCCTCCGAGTGCCTTCCACAATCATGACGAGCCCGCCTGGGGCCCGCTCCTGAGAGTTCCCTAACCAGTTGCTAAATTGCTCTTAGGGCGGCTGATCGGAGGCAGATCGGTGTGTTCGATCCAGAGATCGTGACCTTGTTCGACTCGGGCTGTTCGATGAGTGTGGCTACGGTGGGCCCGGACGGTGCACCCCACGCATCTCGGGGGTGGGGTCTCACCGTACTCCCCGACGGTGAGCACGTCCGGCTATTACTCGATGCTAACGACAGCGTGGCTATGGCCAACCTGGCCGGTGGTGGTGCCGTTGCGGTCACCGGCGTGTGTGTTCCGACGCTGAAGGCGGTGCAGTTAAAGGGCGAGGCAGACGAGCCGGCGGTGACATCGGAATCGAGCGACCTCGCCCGTGCTACTCGTCACTGCGAGAAGTTCTTCGCCGACGTCAGCAAGATCGAAGGCACTCCTATCGTGCTGCTGGAGCGCCTCAGGCCTGTGGACCTCGCCGCCTGCACCGTCGCGGTCTGTGAGGTCTACAACCAAACACCCGGGCCGGGCGCCGGCTCGCTGCTTGGGAGCCCTCGTGAGCGGTGATATCGACCTGCACGACGTGCAGTTCTGTTTCGAGGGCGCGGTACCGGCGGTCATCGCTTCGGTGAGCGCTGACGGCGTGCCCAACATCACCTACCTCTCTCGGGTTCGGATGATCGATGGCGAACGCGTCGCCTTGTCGAATCAATTCTTCTCGAAGACGTCAAGGAATCTGGCCGAGAATCCCCGGGCCAGTGTGCTCGTGGTCGATCCGTGTACCTACGACCAATATCGGCTGACCCTCGTCTACGAACGCACGGAGCGTCACGGGCCGACCTTCGAGCGGCTGCGTGATGACGTGGACACGGTGGCTGAGCTGCACGGTATGCAAGACGTCTTTTGCCTGCGCGCTGCGGATATCTATCGCGTTGTCTCCGTCGAGCAAACGGTACGCTCTCCACGAGTGCCACCGGAGGCGCTGCGGCGGGGCCCTGCAGGCGCGAACGCGGCAACCGGTGGTCGGCTGGCGGAGCTGAGCGCCCGCCTCAGCCGTTGCGGTGACCTCGACACCCTCGTCGAAGTGACCGTCGGCGGGCTTTCCGAGTTGCTCGGATACGAGCACACGATGCTGCTCCTGGTCGACGAGCGCTGCGAACGGCTGTACACGATAGCCAGCTACGGCTATGACGACGAGGGGATCGGGTCTGAGGTCGCCATCGGTGAAGGCATGGTCGGCATGGCTGCGCTGCGTTGTGCCCCGCAGCGCATCGGCAACCTCTTCCAGGTGCGGAAGTACGCCAGAGCGGTAGGTCGTGCCTTCGCCGACCAAGGGATCGGTCCGGGCCACGACATCCCAATGCCGCTTCTCACAGACATCCAGAGCCGAGTTGCCGTGCCGGCGATGGCGTTGGGTCACCTCGTCGGGGTGCTTGTTGCCGAGAGCCCGGAGCCGGTGGCGTTCGACGAGAACGACGAGGCCACCCTTGGTGTGGTCGCCGCGCTCGTGGCCGGAGCCGTCGAGGGCGAACGGACTCGAGCAGCCGGGGCTGCCATTCCCGAGTCTCGCTCCGCACCTCTGGCGCAAGTAGCGACTGGACGAGGTACGACACGCATTCGCCACTTTTCTATCGACGGGAGCACGTTCGTCGACGGTGACTATCTGATCAGAGGGGTAGCAGGGCGAATATTATGGGCGCTCCTCGGCCAGTACGAGGCCGAAGGGAGGGTCGAGTTCAGCAATCGAGAGGTGCGCCTCCACCCGGCGCTCGAGCTACCAGAGTTCCGAGACAACTTCGAGAATCGGCTGATCCTGCTCAAGCGAAGACTTGTCGAGCGAAATGTGCCAATTCGTATCGAGAAGAACGGGCGGGGACGTTTCAGAATAGAGGTGACGACCAACCTCCTCCTTGAATCAAGCGACTGAGCCGGGGTTCAAGATAAAATTTGGATCAATCCCTCCCAGGACTGCGGATGTCCATGATGATCGGACGCCGACGAGGTTGCGCCGGCCCGGTGGTGCATCAATTCGTTATCCGAATGAGGCCGTCTCCATTGACTAACATCTTGTAGGACTGGGAGAGGTGGACATCTTGACGTGAACAACAGACCTGCGCGTCGAGGACTAATCGCTGTCGCCACCAGCTCGCTATCACTGCTTCTCGTTGCCTGTAGCAACGTAACCCCCCGGTCGGCGGTCACCCTGTCGCCTACGACTCCCTCCCCGTCATCAGGTACATCTTCGACACTGGCGACGGTAATCCCCACGACCACCTCGACCGTCATCGATGCGGGTCTCACAGGCATGGGAGCAACCTTGTCCATGTTCAAGACGAAGCACCGGGCTGATAACGGCCTTCCTCGGGTATGCTCGGCAACGGACTCGTGCTTTGGGTCCGAACTCACGAATGCCGAGTACGGATCCACATACCAGTTCATCAACGCCTTAATCGTGGACGGACGTATTACCGGTTACCAGGAGAATTTCAGTCCGGGCACGGACCTGTCTACGGTGGAGGCCGATGTCCTCCAATTGATGCCTGCAGATGCAGTCATGGGAGCGCTTACCACAGTCGATAACAGCGGAAGCTGTGCAATGTTCAACGTAACGAGCTCAACTCTCGGATCAGTATTCAGTGGATTGGCATATGGCGACCCTCAAGGCATCGTGGGAGTCGAGGTAACCTCAATCGACTCCAACGGGAACCTCATCTACGATCCCCACAACGTTCAAGAAGC
>JASHZK010000294.1 GCA_030042575.1 Acidimicrobiales bacterium | reverse complement strand
CCATCCACTTCGAGAACCTGCTCGGCCAGCGCTTCCTGGCCATCCTCCCCGGTGCCTCCGGCGGCCAACCCTTGCCCCCCGGGGGGGTCATTCCCGTGTCGCGCACGACACCGGCCATCAACCTGACAGCCGTGTTCGACGGCTTCCAGCCGCTTTTCTCGGCACTGTCCCCCGACCAGGTGAACGAGCTGGCCGGTTCGATCATCGACGTGTTCCAAGGTGAATCGGGCACCATCTCGAGCATCGTGTCCCAAGTGGCCTCGTTGACCGACAACCTGGCCGACCGCCAGGAGATCATCGACGCCCTGCTCAACAGCCTGGCCAGCCTCCTCGACACCGTCGGCGTGCACGACACACAGCTCGGCCAGCTCATCGGCAACTTCGACTCCCTGGTGACGAGCGTCGCCAATTCCAAGAACCAACTCGGCTCTGCCATCGACGGTCTGGCCACCGCCGAGAGCCAGACGAGCAGCTTGCTCAACGAGGCGCAGCCCACCCTCAACGAGGACATCCACGCCCTGGCCAGCGCCGTGCAGACCTTGAAATCGAACCAGCAGGGACTCGACGGTGTCTTGCACGGCTTTCCCGGACTGGTCAATGCCTTGACCAAGATCCAGAGCACCGGCAGCTGGATCAACGTCTACTTTTGCAACCTCACCATCAACGTGAGCGGCAAGCTGAACATCTCGCTCATCCCCGGCGTGAGCCCCGTCCATCTGTATCCCAACCCGGTCACCCTGCCCTCGGGCGCCATCGGCGACCAGGCCGATCACACGGTCAACTGCTCATGAAGCGCTTCCGTGAGCGCAACCGCGTGGTGGTGGGACTGGTGGGGGTGGTCCTCGTCGTGGCCTTCATCGCCGCCGCCCTCGAGTTCCCGTCCCTGCCCCTCATCCACAACAACGCCACCTACGGGGCCGACTTCGCCAACGCCGGAGGTCTGGCCACCGGTGACGTCGTCACCATCGACGGGGTGAGCGTGGGGACGATCACGGCCATGACCCTCCAAGACGACCATGTTCTGGTCTCGTTCACCATGCCCAGCGGCGACAGACTCGGATCGAGCACCTCCGCCTCCGCCCAGGTGCTGAGCCCGGTGGGGACCGAGTACCTGGCCGTGGACCCGGCGGGGCCGGGTTCCCTGCACGGGGTCATCCCCCTGTCGCGCACCTCCGTGCCCTACAACCTGGTGACCGACCTGTCGGGACTGGGCAGCGAGATCCAGAAGTACAACCTGGCGCAGATCGAGAAGGCCCTCGATGCCGCCAGCCAGGACCTGAACGGGACCTCGGCCAGTGCCACCACCAGTGCCTTCCAGGGACTCGCCGCCATCTCCCGGGTCATCGGTGGCGAGGGAAGCCAGCTGGCCACCATCGTGACCCAGGGTGCCAAGCTCAGCGCCGTCCTGTCTCAGCGGGCCGACCAGCTGTTCGACCTCTTCGGCCAGAGCGATCTGGTGCTGTCGGTCATCGAGCAGCGCCGTAGCGCCGTAGAGCAGCTGCTGAGCGCCACCTCGAGCCTGAGCCAGCAGATCACCTCGATCTTGTCGGTCAACCGTCCTCAGCTCACCACCCTGCTCCAGGACCTGCAGTCGGTATCGGCGGTACTGGCCAAGGACAGCAACGACCTCGGCCAGGCCATTCCCATACTGGCCGCCTTCAGCCGCTACGCCGCCAACTCCACCGGCTCGGGCCCCTTCGTCGACGCCGCCGATCCCACCTTGCTCGTCCCCGACAACCTCCTCGAGCAGTGCTCGGCGGCCGGCGCCTTCCCCAGCACCAACGCCCAGGTGGGGTGCCGGCCGTGAGCCTCACCGGTGCCGTGGGAGACGCCCTCGGGCGCCTGGGCCGGCGGGCGGCCGGCGTCGGCTCGGCCCTGGCCGCCATGTCGATGCGCAGACGCTTGGCCCTGACGGGCGGGGTCGTGGCGGTGGTGGTGGGCGGCATCGTGGCCGCCGTGGTGACGACGGGCACGCCGGAGATGACCTTCACGGCCCGGTTCTCCACTGCCCCGGGTCTCTATCCCGGCAACTACGTCGACGTCCTCGGCATGCCGGTCGGCAAGGTGTTGACGGTGACACCGGGGCCCACCTACGTGACCGTGTCGCTCCAGGTCCCGCAGTCGGTGTCGATCCCGGCCAACGCCCAGGCCCTCATCATGGCGCCTGAGATCGTGAACGTCCGCTACGTGCAGTTGAGCGCCTATCAGGGCGGCCCCCGGCTGGCCGACCATGCCGTCATCCCGCAGTCGCGCACGTCGGTGCCCATATCGGTGGACGGCATCATCGACAGCCTCGACAACCTGGCCAAGGCCCTGGGCCCCAACGGGGTCAATGCCCACGGCGCCCTTTCCGCCTTCGTGGCCAGCTCGGCCAAGGCCTTCGGCAACAACGGGGCGGCCCTGCACTCCACGCTCACCTCCTTGGGCTCGGCCCTCGGGGCGCTGTCGTCGCACAGCCCCGATCTCACGGCGCTGTTCGACAACCTCGGCAACTTGAGCAAGGTGGCGTCGCAGTACACCACCACCTATCAGGGCTTCGCCAACAACCTGGCGGCGGTGAGCACCGAGCTGTCCTCCGACGACGCCGACATCGGATCGGCGCTGTCCAACCTGCAGAAGGCGCTCGGGGCCCTCGCCCAGTTCGCCACCACCAACGCCTCGGCGCTGGGTAAGAGCGTCGGCAACCTCGACCGTTTCACGGGGGCCATCGCCACCGATCAGCATCAGTTGGCCGAGGTGTACGACGACCTGCCCAAGGCCCTCAACAACATCACCCAGGCCTACGACCCCAGCGCCCCCGGTGGACCTGCCCTGCGGGCCCGGCTCGACCCCATGGGGGACTCGTCCGCCTTCTCCCAGGCGGTATGCGGTAATTCCCTTCTCCGTCTCCTGTTGCTGTCCATCGACCGCTCACAGGACACCGATCCCAATGTCGACCTCGACTGCGGGGTCAACGGTGTGCTGTCGCAGCTGCCCACTCCTCCCGGCGCCTCGAGCGGGCCCGACCTTTCGCTCGCCGCCCTGATCGGCAGCCAGCCATGAGGGGCCTCTTTCGCTCACCGCCAAGGCGCCGTCTCCTGGCGGTACCGGCCGCCGTGCTCTTCAGCGTGATGCTGGGCGGCTGCGCCCTCAGTCTGCAGTCGTTGCCCAAGGTGAGCAGCTTCAGCGGCGGCACCTATCCCCTGCGGGCGGAGTTCGCCAACGTCCTCAATCTGCCCATCGACGCCGAGGTCCGCGTCGGAGCCGAAGTGGTGGGCCAGGTCGGCACCATCGCCACCCGGAACTTCCAGGCCGACCTGACCCTCGACGTCAAAAAGGGCGTCCGCCTGCCGGTGGGCACCACCGCCCAGGTCCGCTTCGACGACCCACTGGGTGACGAGTACATCTTGTTGCAGCCACCGGCGGCCACGGTGGCTTCCAGCTCCGACCAGACGCAGTATCTGGCCCCGGGCGCACTCATCCCCGAGAGCGACACCAGCACGGCTCCCAGTATCGAGGACACCTTCGGTGCGCTGTCCCTGGTGCTCAACGGCGGAGGGATCAACCAGCTCGAGGTCATCATCCACGAGCTCAACGACACCTTCAACGGCAACCAGGCGTCCATCCGGTCGTTCCTGAACACCATCGACCAGGGGGTGAGCTCCCTGGCCGGCGGGAAGAGCGCCATCGACAACGCCCTGGCCGCCATCTCGAATCTGTCCCAGCAGCTCAACGGTGGCAAGCAGACCATCGCCAACGGCATCAACTCCCTGGCGCCGGCCATCGGCGTGCTGGCCAGCCAGAACGGCCAGATCTCGACGTTGATCACGCAGCTGTCGAACCTGGGGTCGGTCGGTACTCAGATCGCCGAGCAAAGTGGGCAGAACTCGGTCCAAGACGCCAGGGACCTGCTGCCGGTGGTGCAGCAGCTGGTGTCGGTGAGCGACCAGCTCGCTCCCGACCTGAGCACCCTGGACCGCTTCGAGGCCGAGTCCCCCAAGGTGGCGCCGGGCGACTACCTTCAAGTGAGCGCCGTCGTCAACGTCATGCTGCCTCCCGGCGACTTCGAGGCGAGCAGCCTGAGCTCCACGACGGCCGCCGAAGCACAGGACGAACCGGGCACAGGGGCGCAGGCAGTGTCCGACCTGCTCAGCGCCAGCCTGTCATGAGGAGGTATCGTCGATGAACAAGCGACTGATGCCGCGGATGATCGCCCTGGTGGTGGTGGTGGTGGTCGGCGTCTACTACATCGCTTTCGACATCATGCAGTACCGGCTCTTCTCACGCCCGTTCGTCGTGACCGTGCTCATGCCCAGTGCCGGAGGTCTCTACACGGGAGCCGACGTGACCTATCGGGGCGTACAGGTGGGCACGGTGGGGGCGCTCGACGTGCAGCCCGACCAGCTGGCGGTGAAGCTCGACATCGACGCCGGCGAGCACATACCCGACAACGGTCCGGTCCGGGTCAAAGAGCTGTCGGCCCTGGGCGAGCAGTACATCGATTTCCAGCCGACACACGGGGACGGCCCCGACCTGCGGACCGGGACCGTCATCCCCGCCAAGCGGGTGGTGCTGCCGACGTCCATCGGTACCACCCTCATCGACCTGGGCAAGATGCTCAAGAGCATCAACACCCACGACCTCGTCGTCAACGAGAACTTCCTGGCCACGGCCTTCAACGGCACGGGGTCGGACCTGCGCACCATCATCGTCTCCGGTGAGCGGCTGTTCAACGCCCTGGTGGCGGCCCAACCCGAAACCGTCAACCTGGTCTTGGACGGCCAGACCGACCTGCACACGCTGGAGGCGACCGACGGCGACCTCGCCACCTTCAGCGCCGGCCTGTCCTCGCTGACACAAGAGCTGGCCGACTCCAACACCAGCCTGCGGGCGCTCATCAAGAACAGTAACGCCGCCGAGATCAAGCTCAACCCGCTGCTCGCCTCCGACAGTGCCTCCATCGACGCCCTGGTGGCCACCTCGGCCACCGACTCCCAGGTGAGCGCGGCGTACGCACCCCAGGTCGACGCCATCTTCGAGCTTCTGCCCGCCGTCTCCGACGACCTCGCCTCGGTGGCGAGCAACGGCCACATCCACGGCGTGCTCGAGGTGAACACGGCCGACCCGGTGTGCCCCTACGTCCTCGGCACGCAGATGCCCGGTCCCACCCAGTCGGTGTCCAGCCCTTCGCTCACCAACAACTGTCCGACTTCGTCGCCCGGCATGCTCCAACGCGGGGCCGACAGCACACCCACGTACAGGGGCGGTTGAAGGCGATGACACGTCCCCGCCGAATGCTCGTGGTGGCCGCCGTCGTCGTCGTGGTGGGGGCCGGCGCCCTCGTGGCCGCGACCGTCACCGGTGGTCACGGCGCCCAGCCCCGCCCCGGCGCGGCGGGACGGCGGACGAGTCTTGCGACCGGATCAGGTCGTGAGGGGTCACCGGCCGCGGCAGGCACCGCTTCCCCCGAGGTGCTCGCCGCGGCCGGGTCCGACCATCTTCCCAGTGACTGCGTGCCAAATCCCGCCGGGCCGCCCACCGCTCCCTACCAGCTGGGCATGGTGGGCACCGTCCACGGAGGGACGCTCACCGCCGGTCCAGCCACGGTAGGAGATATCACCGCTACTTTCTGTGGTGTCGTCACCGTCGTCAACAACACAGGCTCGGCACTGTGCCCGGTGACCGGCCAGCTCAGCTCGCCACCTGACGGCCAGGTGTTCGGCTCGCTGTCGGTGGAGCTCACCCTCGTGCCCGGCATGACGCCCACGATCGGCTTCAAGGCTTCGCCGGGCACCATCTCGGGAGCCTTCAGCTGTACGGAGGGGTCCCAGAACGGGCTGCTCGTCGCCCTCGAGGCCACCGTCGGCGGCACCACCACCTCGGTGTTCGGCGTCCAGTGCACCATCGGGCCCCTCACCATCCCCCTGAGCGGGGTGATCACCGGCCCTTTCACAGACCTGACGGGTACGTTGACCAGCAGTGACTTCACCGTCCCCGCCATCGCCGCCTCGACCACGTGCCCGGGGGCGATCCCCACGAACATCGACGCCATCGCCGGCCTGCCGCTGGGGCCGGGCCAGGGCAGCATCAGCTTGCCGGTGACGGCGTCGCTCTACCAGCCGGCGGGTCAGCCATGATTAGGTCTTCCCCAAACAGAGCAAACAAGAAAAAAGGAGGGTGCACAACCCATGATGAGAAACAGAGCAAAGCTGGTGGTGTTGGTGGGGGTGACGGTGGCGACCGTGTTGGGCGCTGCCGCCACGGCCTTCGCCTCGCTCGGGAAGAACGTGACGGTCACGGGGACGAACTCAGGTAACGTGACGTTCGTCGGTAAAATCGACTCGGTGCCGGTCACGGTCACCTGCACGACCTTCAAGGCCACAGGAAAGACAGGCACCAAGGCGGCTACGAGCTTCGACTTGTCCAAGCCGCCGACGATCAGCGGCTGCACCGATACCGAATTGGGGACCGACACCATCAAGACCAACGACACGAACGGGAAGTGGGAATTCTCGTACGCGTCCGGCAAGGTGTCTCTCACCATCCCGAAGGCCGGCGCTACGTTCAAGTCGAGCGCCGTGCGTGGCTGTACGGTCACCGCCGCACCAAAGGCGTCGGCAAAGATAACGGGGACGTACGACTCCGCTACCGGCACCGTCACGGACACCAATGCCAAGATCCCGACGAGCGGCAAGGGGTGCTCGAGCGGCTCGTCCGACGAGACGGCCACCGTGGTTCTCACGCCGAATCCCGGCAAGCCGCCTTGGGGGTGATCCTTTCCCGTCCGTACCCAAGCTGACGGCTTGGAGGGAGGTGGGCAGCGGACCGGCCGCTGCCCACCTCCACCGGGCCCCACGACCTATCTGGACTCGATGGTTTCAATGCGCAAAGAAGTGACGAGGAGGAAGGGCGCCGGCCTGCTGGGCGCCGTGACGGCCTCGGTTGCTGCTGTCACCCTCGTCGTGGCGGCCCCGGGGGCGGTCACCGGCGCTGCCACCGTGCATCGGCACAACGCGACGACGGCGAAGACCCAGCAGCACGACCTCGAGGTATCGGCGGTCGAGGCGGCCCTCGCCTCCGATGCCGCCAGCGACTCGGGCTCGACGGCAGGCGGGGTGACGCAGTCCACCGATTCGACGGGGATGCCCACCTGCACGCCGCCGAAGATCCCGGCCGCCACCTATCCGCCCGGACAGAGCTACGGCATCCCCTTCTTGGCGGCCATCACCGACGGGGAGGTCCTGGCCGGGTACGACGAGTGGACGGCCAACAACCTGACCTACTACGACCCGGCCAACGGCAAGACGTACCACTTCTATCCCTGGCACTCGAAGATCTACGACATCACCGGCTGGGTGACGGGCCTGCTCGAGCTTCCCCAGCTCACCGCCACCGTCTCGCCTGCTGACATCGTGTTCTGCGACCAGGGAGGCACGAGCTGCGTCACGGCCGACTACCCCGTCGGCGAGTGCATCCAGCTCCAATCCCGCTACGGGCCGTCCCCGGGCGCCCCCACCCCGCCACCCGCCCTGGGCAACCTGCACCCCGAAGGGAGGGCGTGTGAGGGTTACCCCGACTGCCTGTCGTTGGTCGTGAGCCTCACGCCAACCGGGAACACGACCTTGTCCGTGACCGGCGTGAGAGCAAATGGTGCCCTCGACCTGCAGGTGACCACCTCGGCGGTCACCACCGCGGAGTTGGTGGGATCCACAGGAAGCCTCACATGCGCAAACGACCGCACGGTGGTGCCGTTGTCGACGATCATACCG
>JASHZK010000293.1 GCA_030042575.1 Acidimicrobiales bacterium | reverse complement strand
CGCTGAGGCCGCTGCTCGGCGGCCGCGCCGTGGAGCGGTTTCCGAAAGGACGATGGTGACGACGCAGGCAGGGCCCTTCGACGTCGGGCGCTTCAAAGAGGTGATGGGCCACTTCGCCACCGGGGTCACCGTCGTCACCGCCATGGACGGCGACCAGCCCGTCGGCTTCACCTGTCAGGCCTTCACCTCGTTGTCTTTGGATCCACCCATGGTGGCGCTGGCCCCGGGAAAGACCTCCACCAGCTGGCCGCGCATCGCGGCAGCCGGTCAGTTCTGCGTGAACATCCTGTCCGAGGGCCAAGAGGCACTGTCTCGGGACTTCGCCGTCTCCGGAGCCGACAAATTCGCGGGGGTGGGTTGGCATCCGGCCGGCAACGGCGCCCCGCTCCTCCACGGCGTGCTGGCCTGGATCGAGTGCCGGTTCGTGCGCGCCCACGACGAGGGTGACCACGAGCTGGTGGTGGGCCTCGTCGACGACATGGGTGTCGACCGACGAGGGCGGCCTCTCATCTTCTACCGCGGAGGCTTTGGCCGCTTCGAGCCTTGACGTCGGGGTGGCCGTGAACCGGGCGATAGCCTGAGGCCCCGTGCCCGAGATCACTCCCTCCTCGGTGATCACCGACGTGGTGGTGGTCGAACCCGACGCCCATGGTGACGAGCGGGGTCGTTTCGTCGAGACGTATCGCCGCTCCTGGTTCCCGGTCGGGCGGGAGATGGTGCAGGGCAACCGCTCGGAGAAGCAGGCGGGGGCCATAGTCGGCCTGCACTACCACCTGCATCAGGCCGACTACTGGTACCTGCTGCGGGGCAGGGCCCGGGTGGTGCTCCACGACCTACGGGTGGGGTCTCCCACCGACGGGGCCACCTTGACCGTCGACCTGGACGGCGAGCGCGACCGAGGCTTGTTCATCCCCCCCGGAGTGGCTCACGGCTTCGCCAGCCACACCGACCTGCTCCTGTGGTACCTGGTCGACGGCTATTACAACCCGGCTGACGAGCTGGGCCTGGCCTGGGACGACCCCGAGGTAGGGGCCGACTGGGGCATCTCCGATCCCATCCTCTCCGCCCGCGACCAGGCCAATCCCACTCGCCGGGCCATCGATCCGGGCCGGCGTCCCTACCACGGGCTTCGCACCTGAGGGCCACCGTGCGCTTCGGGCTGTTCTACGAGCACCAACTGCCCCGCCCCTGGGGGGACGACGGCGAGTACCAGCTCGTGCACGACGCCCTGGAGCAGATCGAACTGGCCGACCAGCTCGGCTTCGACCATGTATGGGAGGTCGAGCACCACTTCCTCGAGGAGTACTCGCACTCTTCGGCCCCCGAGGTCTTCCTGGCCGCCGCCAGCCAGCGGACCAAGCACATACGCCTGGGCCACGGGATCGTGCAGCTCCCACCCGGCTTCAACCATCCGGTCCGGGTGGCCGAACGCATCGCCACTTTGGACCTGGTCTCGGGCGGACGAGTGGAGTTCGGCACGGGAGAGGCCAGCTCCGAGATGGAGCTCGGAGGATTCGGTGTCGAACGAGCCAGCAAGCGGGCCCAGTGGGAAGAGGCGCTCGACGTCGTCGCCCGCCTCTTCGTGGAGGAGCCCTTCGCCGGGTACGACGGACAGTTCGTCAAGATGCCGGCGCGCAACGTCGTGCCCAAGCCGCATCAGCGCCCGCATCCTCCGCTGTGGGTGGCGTGCTCCCGGCGCGACACCATTCACCTGGCTGCCATCAAGGGGATCGGCGCCTTGTCCTTCTCGTTCGTCGAGGCCGGCGAGGCCAAGGCCTGGGTGGACGACTACTACAGCACGATTCTCTCGTCACAGTGCCTTCCTGCCGGCTTCTCCGTGAACGCCAATGTGGCCTTCGTGCTCCCGCTCATGTGTCACAACGACGAACAACAGGCCATCGAACGTGGCATCGACGGAGCGCACTTCTTCGGGTATTCCCTTGCTCACTACTACGGCTTCGGGAACCACCGGCCCGGGATCACCGACATCTGGCAGGAGTTCGTGGACAATCGCGAGCGCTTCGGCTTCAGCCGGGCCGTGGCCTCCCAGATGGGCCGGGAGCTCGGGGCCCATCTGGAGAAGGTGCTGCGGGGAGCGATCGGGACGCCCGACCAGATCCGGGCGTTGGTGCGGACCTACGAGGAAGCCGGGGTCGACCAGCTCATCTTCGTCGCTCAGGCCGGTCGCAACCGCCACGAGGACATCTGCCAGTCTCTGGAGCTGTTCGCCGGCAAGGTCATGCCCGAATTCCGAGAGCGGGCCGAGGATCTCGACACGGAGAAGGCCCGCCGCCTCGAGGCGGCCGTCGAGGCCGCCCTGGCCCGCCGCTCCCCGCCACGGCCGGCTCCCGAGGGCTACGCCGTGGCGGCGGTGCCCCAGTTCTGATCGAGGGCCGGGCCGCCGGCGCGCCGCCAGGACAATTTTTCCCTCGTCCTTGCCCGGGGCGGTTGTTGCGATCCCGTCGCTGTGCCCGGCGGGCAGGACCCGGCCTACCGCCCTCAGGGCGAGCGCGGTTGAATGGTGTCGGTGGTGACCGTCGTCCTCCTGGTGGCCGTGGCGGTAGTGGCCGTCATCGGTGTGGTCGGGGCGGTCCGGCGGGGTCTGGCCGACGAGCGGTCTTCGGTGCGCGAGTACCAGCAGACTCTCGACACCCTTCGTCACCTCTCCGACCGCCGGACGGCGCCGCCTCGGGGCGAGCCCGCACCCGCTGCCCCGGTGCCGTCGGAAGCGACCGCCGGCCATGCCCCACCGTCGGGTGCTGCCGGCGAAGCGGTTGCGCCCTGGAAGCCGTCCAGCGTGAGGGCGGCCGGCGCCGGCTCTGCCGAGGGGGCGACGGGGCTCGACGCTCCTCACCGGGAAACGCAGGGGGTGCCCCCCGGGCTCACCGACCGACCCGGCAACGGGAACGGGGGGCCGCCCCCGGCCCCGCCGCCGCTCTCGTCCTATGCCACCACGGCGGCCGATGCCGTCCGCCAGCTGGCTGCTACTCGGGCCACGATCGGCCGGCGCTCGAAGCGTCCCGTCCGTCCCCCCGGCACGCGCCCTCGCGACCGTCGTCCGCTCATCGGCACCGCTGCCGCCATCGTGGTGGTGGGCAGCCTCACCGGGGCGGTGGTGGCCCTGCACCCGCTGGTCCGATCGGGTTCCTCGACTCCTGGCGTGCACCACCGAGCTGCGCCGGCAGCCCACAGACGCAGGTCGGCGGGGACCAAACGGCCCACCAACTCGCCCAGCTCGGTGCGCTCTCCCCTCGCCAGCGGGCTCGTCCCCGTGACGGCGTCCACCACGGCAGCCACCTACGACGTGGCGGCCTCGGCGTTCAGCGTGTCGCTGACGGCCACGGGACCGTGCTGGGTCGAGGCCGTCGACACCACCACCGGCCAGCTGCTGTGGGAGGGCACCTTGGAGGCGGGCCAGATCCAGACCGTTCCAGCCACCGCCGGGCTGTTCCTGCGTCTGGGCAACGCCCCTGACGTCGCCGTGAGCGAAGGAGGCCTGGCCGTTCAGCTCCCCTCGGGCTACGACATCGTCTTCAACCTGACTTTCGTCACCACCTAGGGGGAGCTGCCCCGGCCCGGGCGCGGTGGCCGTCGGCCCCGGCCCTCCCGAGCCATCCCCGGCCGCCCGGCGGGCGGGAACCCGCCGGCCAGGGCTGCTCCGCGCCTGTACCCTCGGTTGTTACTATCTGGATAGGAGAAATCCCGCGAGCAGGGCGGACCCGGGCCCGAAGGACCGGCACGGCGCCCGGAGGAGAGCCATGAGCACGACCGACGATCTCGATCTCGGCCGCTACAAGCTGGGTTGGAGCGACGTCGAGAACTACGTGTTCAAACCCAAAAAGGGGCTGTCCCAGGAGATCGTGCGCGAGATGTCGTGGATGAAGCAGGAGCCGGAATGGATGCTCAAGTTCCGGCTGCGGGCCCTGCAGCGCTTCTTGGCCAAGCCGATGGCGCCATGGTTCGCCGTCAACATGCCCGAGCTCGACTTCGACGACATCTACTACTACATCAAGCCCACCGAGAAGCAGGTGAAGGACTGGGAGGAGCTCCCCGA
>JASHZK010000292.1 GCA_030042575.1 Acidimicrobiales bacterium | reverse complement strand
GCTGGCCGCACAGCGCCACACATTCATCGCAGATGTACACGCCCGGTCCAGCCACCAGCGTCGCAACATCGGTGTGTGCCTTCAAGCAGAACGAGCACGACGCAGTCAACTCGGTAGTGGCCGTCACTGTGTCCTCCATTTTGTCAGGCTTCACCTTACACTGTCAGGCCATGCCTGACAGTGCCGCCCCACATCAGCCGGTTCATCCAAAAGGAGGGTCTTCAGGGCGGCCAAATGCTCGCGCAGTGGCCGAATGAAGATCTCGGTGAGGTCGAACTGGATCTGTTTCAGCCCTTTGCGCTCGGATCGGCCGGGGAAGACTGGCTGGACCTACGACGAGATCGAAGCATGGATGGTCGACACGGCCATGAGCTTGGTGACCGAGCCCACCTGGAAACCTCGGAGCCCTGGCCGCCGCCCGGGTACGAAGCTTCAGCGCCCGAAACGATGAGCGCACACTTGGGCCTGTCCCCCGATCCGGCATTCGGTAACGACCCGGCAACGTCACTGGACTGCGCCTATCCCCGCCAGTATGGGTCAGGCGGGGCCGATCGGGATTCGTTCCTCGGCAATCCCGAGATTCAGCGTGGCTGAGGCACGATGCGAATGTAAGGCTTGGGTTCGCGCCAGTCGCCGAAGATCTCTTTGGCCTCGTCGTTCGAGACCGAACCGGCGATGATCACATCTTCACCCTGTTTCCAGTTGACCGGAGTTGCCACTCGGTGCTTGGCCGTCAATTGGAGAGAATCGATGACCCTCAGAACTTCGTCGAAGTTGCGCCCTGTCGTCATGGGGTAGACGAGGATCAGCTTGATCTTCTTGTCCGGCCCGATCACGAACACGTTGCGGACGGTCTGGTTGTCGGCGGGCGTGCGAACCTTCGGGTCGCCCGAGGTGCTCGCTGGCAGCATCCCGTAGAGCTTGGAGACCGTGAAATCCGCATCGGCGATGATGGGGTAGGTGGGCCGGGCTCCCTGGGTCTCCTCGATGTCGCTCGCCCACTTCTCGTGGTCGCCGGTTGAATCGACCGAGAGCCCAATGGTCTTGACTCCTCGCCGCTCGAACTCGGGCTGGATTCTGGCCATGTAACCGAGTTCCGTCGTGCACACGGGAGTGAAGTCCTTGGGGTGGCTGAACAGGACGGCCCACGAGTCGCCGACCCAGTCGTGGAAGTGGATGGGGCCTTGCGTGGTGTCCGCCTCGAAGTCGGGCGCCGTGTCGCCAATGGCGAGAGTCATGGTGTCCTCCTTGACAATGTTGGCTAGACGCTCTGTACAGGGGTGATGGCCACCCGAAGCTAGTACAGCCCGGATGCCCCATCCACACGATCGTCGAGAAACTCATACCGAGGCGGCACCGTGCTCCCAGGGCTCACGAAAGCTTGTCTCGCTCCATGACGTGGCGGCGAGCGACGTGCTCGGCTCGGTCTCGGCTCGAGTAAGGACCTCTCAGAGAGCGAACAGCAGCCATCTGCCGGTCGACTGGCCCTTGGTCGTCGCCACATTGGGCGCAGACGATCTCCCAAAGCTCCTCGGTTGCCTCCGTGGACACCCAGCGACCGAGGTCGTCCTGTCTCCAGTTCCGAAGGCTCCGCACGTACGGGGTGTGCAAAGACTCAGTGCCTGTCTCGTTAGCCGTCAATGCCCCCCTCCAAGGCGTCACGTCGAAAAAGTAGCGGCTCGTTCGGCACGCTAGCCCATGGTATCGAAGCGTCGTTGCTGGCAGGTGGCACTCCAGAGCACCGGCGCGTCAGGGGCCTTCTTGGTGTTCGATGGCGTCCGCTACAGCGGCGAGTAGGACCGTGGGGAATACCGGCTTCCGCAGAAATCGAAATACCTTGGAACCGGCACGAGCCTGCAGTTCGGCTTCTGTGACGTATTCGAAGGCGGAGTAGACAACCACCTTGGGCATGACCGGACCGAGCCGGTCCAGTAGCCACAAGCCGTCGTGACCGGGCATGGCCAAGTCGAGAACGAGCACGTCCACCGATCGCCGGCCAAGGAGAAACAGCGCCTCTCTTGCCTCACTCGCCTCAGTGACCTCGTATCCCTGGCGCTCGAGGATTTCTCTGAGCGTCTCTCGCAATCCGGCGTGGTCATCGACAACAAGGATCCTCCCAAGCCCTGGGGGTACGGCTTCGCCCTCGGGATCCGACTCCTCCAGCGGGACCGGTTGCCCTGGAACCGAAGCCCCGGATTGGTCCCCCTCAGAGCCCCATCGGTCCCTTGATGATTCGAGCACGAGAGCAACGGACATGATCGGCGACCCTTCACCCCCCCAGCGGGCCGTGAGGATAGCTCTCGCATCGACCGGCCGCTCTTCCGTCGGCTCGGGCAATGCCCCTGCACCCGAGCGGAGTCGCGGGCGGACTCTCGCTTCTCACCGTCTTCGGCCCACAGGCGGCTGCTCCGGTCTTCTCCGGCAACTTCGGCTGCCGGCCCTGTTGGACCATGTGACCCTGTCGGGCAATGAGAACGTGCGGGGACTCCCGAGCTCCGACCGGACCTGTTTCTCTCCGGCCCGCGTAGGCAAACGGTGGTGTTCGAGAGATACTCTTTGGGTTCAGGCACAGGCGCGGGAGGACCCGATGCGTCTTCGGCCGGGGCTAGCCATCGACCTCGGGACGGTGAACACCCTCGTCTACGTGGCTGGCCGGGGCCTGGTGGTGGAGGAGCCCTCCGTGGTCGCCATAGACAGAGCCACCGGCGGCGTCGCCGCTGTGGGCGCCATGGCCGAGGCGCTCTCTGGCAAGGAGCCCGAAGGCATCGACGTGGTGTGGCCGCTTCGCGACGGGGTGGTTGCCGACCTGGAGGCGGCGATGCTCATGCTCGACGCCTACCTGCGGCGGGCCCGTGTCCACCGGGGTCTCCTGCGGCCACTGGTCGTGGTCTGCGTGCCGAGGGGTGCCAACTGGTACGAGCGCCAGGTAGCGGCGGCCACGGTCGAGGAGCGAAGCCCCCATTGCGTCGTTCGACTGGTCGAAGAACCGGTGGCGGCCTCCATCGGAGCCGAACGGCTCCCGTCGCACGACGGCGCATTCGTGGTGGACATCGGTGGAGGGACCACCGAAGTGGCCGTCGTGGCCGGTGGTCGGGTGGTTCGGGCCCGCTCGCTGCGGGTGGGCGGCAACGCCATGGACGAGGCAATCGTCCACGCCGTCAAGGCGACCTCGGGCGTCCTCCTCGGGCGCCGGGCCGCCGAGCGCCTGAAGATCTCCTTCGGGCTCAGCGGCGGGGAGATCGGATGGGCCGAGGTGACCGGTGTCTATGCCCCCTGGGAGGGGCTCCGCTCGGTGCGCGTCCCCGGCAAGCTGGTAGCCGACGCCTTGGAGCACGCCGTGGGAGCCATCGTGACCACCGTGC
>JASHZK010000291.1 GCA_030042575.1 Acidimicrobiales bacterium | reverse complement strand
GCTGACGGCACCGTGTCCATGATCTACGGCTCGGCTCCCGACGGGTACCCGATCGTGAACTACGAGTACGCCGTGGTGTCCACCAAGCAGCCTTCGGCCCTCGACGCCCAGACGGTCCGGGCCGTGCTGGCGTGGGCCATCGACCCCAGCCACGGCAACTCGCCGACGTATCTGGACCAGGTCGGCTTCGTGGCTCTGCCGACCCAGGTCGAGGCCGTCTCGGCCCGGCTCATCGCCCAGGTGGGCTCGTAGCCCGCCGGCCGTGTCCCCGACGTCGGGCGGCGCCGTGGTGACGGGGCCCCACAGGGGCGGGGAACGGCCGGCGGCCCGCACCGACCGGTGGTGGCGGGCCGAGCGGCTCGTGCCCAAGGCGCTGCGCGTGGCCACCCACGTGCCGTTGGTGTTGCTCGTGCTCCTCCTGGCCGCCTTGGCCTTCAGGGCGTGGCCGGCCATTCGCTACAACGGCTTCGGCTTCTTCGGCCGCAGCGTCTGGAATCTGGGCAATCTCTACGCCCCGGTGGTGACCGGACGGGGCGTGCCCCACCCACCGGGCGCCGCCTACGGCGCCCTGCCCCTCGTCGTGGGGACGATCGGTTCCTCGGCCATCGCCTTGATCCTGGCCGTTCCCGTCGGCATCGGGACCGCCCTGGTGGTGGTGGAGAAGCTCCCGCCCCGACTCTCGGCCGGCATCGGCTTCTGTCTCGAGATCCTGGCCGGCGTGCCCAGCGTGGTCATCGGACTGTGGGCTTTCCTCACCTTGGGGCCCTTCTTGAGCCATCACGTGGCCAGCGTGTGGGCCGATCACGTACCCGACGTTCCCGTTCTTCGTTTCCTCAGGGGTCCCACCGGTAACGGCGAGGGCATGCTGACCGCCGGCGTGGTGCTCGCCGTCATGGTCCTCCCCATCATCGCCGCCACCACCCGCGACCTGCTGCGTCAGGTCCCTCGGGGCACCGTGGAAGGAGCAGTGGCCCTGGGCATGACCGACGCCGAGGCGACGGGCGCGGTGACCATCCCCTGGGTGCGCGCCGGGATCATCGGTGCTTCGGTGCTGGGACTGGGCAGGGCCTTGGGCGAGACCATCGCCGTGGCCATGGTGTGCGGCGACGTGGTCGGCTCCCTCCCCCACTCGCTCTACGGATCCATGAGCACCATCGCCGCCACCATCGTCAGCCAGCTCGACGGCGCCTTCACCGACGCCAGCGGCCTGGCCGTGAGCACCCTGACCGAGATCGCGCTGGTGCTGCTCGTGATCACGCTGATGGCCAATGTCGGGGCCCGACTTCTGGTGCGACGGGTGGCGACCACCGCCCTGCCGGTGGGCCGGGGGATCTGACGGCGGTGACGACCGAGTCGACTTCCGCCCCTCGGGTGCCGATGGCGGCGGCCGGCTGGCGCAAGACCAAGAACCGGATCATGTGGACGTCGTGCGCAGCGGCCCTGGCTCTGCTCGTGATCCCCGTGGTCTGGATCATGTGGGGCATCGTGGCCGACGGCGTGTCCCACTGGCGTTGGAGCGCGCTCACCACCGACCAGCTCGGAAACGGCGGCGGGCTGCTCAACGCCATCGAGGGCACTTCGCTCATCACCTTCGGCGTGCTGGTGGTGGCCGGGACCGTGGGGATCGCCGGAGGCCTGTACCTGGCCGAGTACTGCCCGCCCGGGCGGGGGATCCTCAGGGGTGCGTCCGAGGTGCTCTCCGGTGTGCCCTCCATCGTGCTCGGGCTGGTCGGCTACCTGGAGTTGGTGGTGACGCTGCACTGGGGCTTCTCACTGGCGGCCGGCATCATCGTGCTGTCGGTATTGGTGATCCCCTACATCACCAAGATGACCGAGGTGGCCATCCGCAACGTGCCCACCGGATACCGCGAGGGTGGTGAAGCCCTGGGAATGTCAAGCGGCTATCTGCTGCGCCGTCTGGTGGTCAAGCCGGCCCTGCCCGGGATCGTCACCGGGCTCATCGTGGCCGCCGCCATCTCGGTGGGTGAGACGGCCCCGCTGCTCTACACGGTCGGCTACTACACCAAAGGACCGAGCTTGGCCCTCACCCACTCGCCGGTGGGATTCCTGACCTACGACGTGTACGCCTTCTACACTTCGCAGTTCGCGTCGGGTCGTCAACTGGCTCACGAAGCCGCCCTGGTGTTGGTGGTGTTCGTGCTGTTGCTCATCGTCGTCTCCCGCCTCGTCGTCTCCTTGAGCCAACGGTTCTCCCCCGAGCGCCAGCGGCGCGTGCCGCTGGGGTCCCGTCCGTCTCGAGCGGCTCCTGTTCCCCAACCGGTTCCGAATGCGATTGGTGGCACCGCCGACGAGGGCTTTTCCGGGCACCTGCCCTCGATGTGACCGCCAGTGAAGATCCGGGTAGGCTGATAGCAAACGTTCGTCGGCAGTACGAGGCGCGCTGCCCGCCGGCCGGGCGTCGTCGAGCCTCTTCGAAAGAGCGCGAGGAGCAGTAAACGTGCCCAGAGACACCACCGTCCGTCAACGCGTGATCGACTTCCTGGTCGAGCGTGGTCCAGTGGAGGACAAGAGCGGCAGGGCCACCTCCCGACTCAAACAATCGGTGGGTTACCAAGGGGGTGACGCCGGTTTCATCAGGATCGTGAGTCTCATGGCCGAGTCAGGCGACCTGGTTCGCGAGGTGCGGGGCAAGCGCACCTATCGCATCAGTTTGTCGGCGGAGCTCGCCGCCCGGACGCCACCGGCGACCTTTCGTCCGGTAACGGCCGGCGGGACGTCTTCGACCCCGCTCTCGTCCCCCAGGCCCTCGACGGGGTTGTCCGTGATGAGCCGTCCGGCGCCCGACGGGCAGGTCGACTACGAACAGCTGGCTGCCGCCGTGCTCAATCGGGTGGCCAAAGCGGTCGCCGCCGATGCCGAGGGCACCGATGGGCGCAACGCCGGGGACGACCGTGGCGCCTGGGCCCGCCGGCGCATCGATCAGCTCGAGGCCAAGGTGGCCACCCTCCAGCGTGACCTGGCCCGGGCCCGGGCCGAGGCGCAGGCCGTGACCGGGGAGCGCGACGAGCTGCAGAGCCGTTACGAGGCGGCCACCCACAACATCGAGGTGCTGACCGAGCAACAGGGGGGGCGCCCGGCCCCCGTCACCGATCGGGCCGCTGAGGGACTCGACAGCGAGGAGCAGGCTCTGCTCTATCGCCTGCGCGGTCCCAGTGGTTCCCGACCCCCGCACGATCAGCGCCGCTCGGCGTCACCGGACCGAGTCGGCTGATCGCCGGCGCGTCGCCCGGGCGGCGCGCCGCTCAATCGGGACCGGTGCTCTCTCCGAAGACCTCGGCAGGGACCGTCCCCGCCTTGGCCAACCAGGCCGCTTCCCAGGCTGCGGCCCGGTCGGGGCGCAGCCTGCTGCTCCCCGTCGTCGAGGTGGCCACCACCGGGGTGTCGACGGGGCCTTCGGGAGCCTGTGTCGACGCGGCTGCGGCCAGAGCCATGCGGGCCCGGTCCAGGCGGCGGTCAGTTCGCTCGGCGGCGCGTTCCTCCGAACGCATCCACTGCACGAAGATGGGGACGAAGGCGCCGACCGTGGCGAACTCGGTCGAGGTCCACAGCAGCCCGCCCCCGGCGTGGGTGCTCGACAGTGTGTACATCGAGGCAATGGGATGGTTCTGCAGGAGGATGGTGACTCCGATGAAAGTCTCGGGAGCAGCGCCGATCAGCACATTGGCCATCTTGGCGCCGTGGCCCATCTTCCAGTGCACGATGGGGTCGATGTCGATCAAGGGCCACCAGTAGAGGGTGCCGCCGAGCAGGAAGACGACGTTGATGGCGTCCATGAGGGCCATGTCGTGCATGGCCGTGTTCACGGCCGAGGTCAAGAAGAACCAGAACATCACGCCGAAGTACAAGATCCACACCGTCACCGGGTGCGTGAGCAGGGAGAACGACCGCGAGCGGAGCACGGCCAGCCACCGCTTCTTGACGGCCGGGCCGGCCGTCTGCAGAAGCAGCGTGGAGGGGGCGCCGAAGGCCAACAGAGGCGGGGCCACGATCATGAGGAGCAGGTGCTGGGTGATGTGCGCCTCGAAGTAGGACTGGGTGAACACCGCCACCGGTGACTGCAGGGCCACGTCGATGGCGAGCAGCCCGCCCAGGAACGGCAACGTCCGCTTGGCCGGCCAGCGTCGGCCCCGGCTGGCCAGGATCCAGTCGGCCCGCAGGTACCAGTAGGCCACGACCACCAAGGCGGCCAGTACGGCCATGGAGAAGGGGCTCCACTGCCAGCGGGTCAGGGCCGAGTGCAGCGAGAAGGTGACCGGCTGCATCAGGGGCACGGTCGGCTCCTGGGCACCGGGTCAACGCGATGACGGGTCATGGACCTGCGACAGCTCGTGGGTGCAGGCGCTGGGCGTGTGCGAGGGCACCAGCGTGGGCGGGTGGGCGAAAGCCAAGGGGAACGCCGCCGCCGCCAGGGCTGAAGGGACGATGGCCGTCGCCCACGACAGACGCCGCCTCCAGTAGGGCGCGGTGCGCCGGCGCCGGGCCCCGCTGCTCGTCCGGCTCGCCACCAGCAGCTCGATGAGGTCGGCCGGGGCGCGCCGGGCCGGATGGAGCCCGAGACGACGCCCCAGGCCCACCAGCTCGGGACGGGCCCCTTGGCAGGCCAGGTCGAACCGACGGCAAGGAGCGCAGGCTCGCAGGTGGGCCTCCAGCGCGCCAGTCGGCCCGATCCGCTCGCCGTCGGCCCGGGCCGAGATCCCGAGGCGGGCGCGCTCGCATCCCATGTCGGGCCGTTTCCGGGAACGCCGGAACATGCGGGCCACGCTCCTAGTCAACTGCAATTCGTTCAACTCGAAGACCCGAACTGGATGGGCACGGTCAGGCGCTGCACGACCGACCACCCGCCCGCCCCCAGGCCCCAGACGGTGAGCACCGTAGAGGTGACGGCCAGGGCCTGGGGCCGGGCGGGATCGTCGAGGACGACGGTCGAGGTTCGCGGCGGGGGTGGCGGCATCGTGCTCCAGCCTGCCCCGGGCCCGCTCACCGACTCCAGGTTCTCTCGCCTCGAGGCGTTCCGGCTCAGCACGAAGAGGCCCGAGCCGCCGGCGGGCCCGACCGAGGCGATCGTCGAGCCCTGGGCCAGGGTGGTGGGAGGCGACAGCTTCCAATGGACGGCGTCGGCCGTGAAGGCCGCCAGCAGGTCCATCCTCCCCCCCTCGGCCACGACCACCAAGGCGGCCATCCCGGCCGGCTCGGACCACAGCCCGAGCACCTGCGCCCGCCCCCCGGCCAGGGCGGCGGGCAGGGCCGGTCCCCGCAGCTGCCAGCCTGTGCCCGTTTCGACCAGGATCCCCACCACCCCGGCGCGGTCGCAGGCCGCCCCCACCACGGGCGCGGCGCCGAGGTAGGCCACGGCGCCGAGGGCGTCGATCCCGCAGTTGCGGCCGGACGACGTGGCCGCCAGACGGCGCTCGTCGGTGACGGCGCGCCAGGTGTCGAGCCCGCCGGTGCTTTCGAAGAGCCGCGGGTCGCGGGGGGAACCGGCCAGGGCCAGGACCTGGGTGGCGCTTCGGGCGGCGAGGGCGCCCGGGAGGTCGAGAAGACCGGTGCCGAGCACGCCGTTGGACCACGACCGGCCGGCGTCGGCGGTGGAGACGAGCGGCGAGAAGGTGAGCAGGTTCGAGGGCCGCACCGCCGCCACCAGGGCGTCGGTGGGGCTCGGGGCCAGCACGATGCCGCCGTTGGTGGCCACGGCGGTGGCCTCTACCTGATCGCTCCAGGTGTCGGATCCGCTGGGGCGCTCGAAGAGCTGCCAGAAGGTGTTGAGGGTCTGGCCCAGATCGCCCATGGGCACGGTGGCCCATGCCGTCCCGCCCGCCTGCACCGACGTGGCCAGCGGCTCGGCCACCGTGGCCGTCGTCGTGGAGGGGGCCGGGCCCGCTTTCGAGCAAGCGCACAACCCGGCTCCGGCGACGGCCACGGTGGCGGTCGCCGCCACGAGCAGCATCCCTCGTTTCACCGGTGCCCGCCTCACGGGCGGTGCAAGGTGGCCTCGATGGCCTGGGTCAGGGTCACGGCGAACGAGGACTGGGTGGCGGCGGTCGCCGGGCCGGGATCGGCGCCGAGGACGTAGCGGGTGTGCCATCGGGGGTCGATGACGTAGGCGATCTCGGTGTGGGCGACCATGGCCCCGGCCGGTTCGGCGATGGCCTGGACGCTGTAGGCGTCCCACACCGCCTCCAGGGCGGGGAGCGGGCCGGTGAGGTACTGCCAGTTGGCCACCTGGTCGAGGTGCTCCTGGTCGTCGAAGGCCCGCAGGAAAGCCGGGTTGGTGTCGCGCGGGTTGGCGTCGATGGCCATGATCTCCACGTCCCTGGCCCTGGCCCCGAGCATGGCGTCGGCGTCGCGGAACTCCTGGGCGATGATCGGGCAATCAGAGGTGCACACGGGGTCGAGGAAGGTGAGGGCGACCACCTTGCCCCGCAGGTCGGCCGACGACACCCGGCGGCCGTTCTCGTTGATCAGGTCGAAGGGCGGGGCGGGGACGTCGGTGGCCCCCGGCGCACCGTTGATGGCCTGGGACAGGATGGGATCGGCATTGCGGTTGACCGAAGCGACGGTCATGGGCACCACTCCCAGCAGCACCACCCCGACGGCTCCGGCGGCGGCCACGGTGCGAAAGGCATGGACGGGGTTCTCGATGGCGCGCTCGACCAGGCGCCGCACGCCGCTGGGCGCGTCTTCACCGGACGGCACGACCCTGGCCGGGAGCGGGACCACCGCCGCCGGGAAAGCGGCATCCCGAGTCGCCGGCCGGGTGAGAGCCACGTAGCCGGCACCCAGCACGACCAGCATGGGGACCATGCTGTTGGGGTCGGTCCCCACCCCCCCCAGGAAGCCCAGGTCCTCGACCAGCACCCAGTCGGCCAGGCACAACACGGCGGCGGCCGCCAGCCCGGGCCGAACGAGCCCGGGACGGGCGCTCAACACGGAGGATCCGATCACCGCCAGGGCCACGACGACGACCAGGTTGACCGCCCAGCCGTGGGCGGTGTCGAAGGCGCCGAAGGCGGCCACCCACGAGGCCAGGAAATGTGGCTGGGGGGTCTGCGCCATCTGGCTCACCATGGAGGACAGGGTCCCGCTGCCGCCCCCCTGCCAGAAGCCGCGTCCGGGCCAGGCCTGCAACAGGGCCATGGCCAGGAAGAAAACGCCCATGGCCCGCAACACGTAGGTCCCGGTCCGGGCGCTGGCCCACACCCGGTCGGGCAGCGCCACCAGCGCTCCCGCCGCGCAGTAGAAGAGCACGGCCCCGGGGGCCCCGGTGAGCCAGGTGAGGCCGGGGGCGAAGCTGGAGCCGAAGGCCTCGCCGAAGACCCACACCACGAGCCCCCACCCCACGCTGACCAGGCCGGCCGCCCGTGACCAACGGCCGCGGGCGGCGACGAGCAGCCACAGGCCGATGCCCGTCTGGATCCACACGGTGGCGGCCGCCGCCGGCACCGGGTGGAAGTTCCAGATCCGGACGCCGAAGTTCACGAGGTCCTGCACCCATCCCGGCGATCCGGACGCCGCCGGCTGGATCACCTGAGGGGCCATACCGAGGGGCATCGACACCTGGCCCTGCAGCACCCCGTCGAGGATCCAGACGAGTCCGAAGGCCACGCGCAGCAGGCGACGGGCGGGCGGCTCGGGCGGGAGCGCCACCAGGGCCGCCGGGCTGCCGGGGGCCCCTGCCACCGCCCGGCGCAGCTGAACGGCGCGAAGCACGTTCCAGGCCACGGCCACCACGGCGACGATGACGACGACCACCAACCCCTGGCGCACCAGGGCCGAGCGGAAGGCGGCGGTGATGGTCGGGTTGTTCTGGTCGAGGCCGGAGTTCATCCCGGTCATGGCGCGCTCCCGTCGGGCTCTGGTCGCCGGAGAAAGGCGGTCACCCTGGTAGTCGTTCGGCCCCGCCGGGAAGTTCCCGAGCCGATTGGAGGGCTCGGGCGTGGGCTGCATAGGGTGACCGGGTGCCTGCCGCCGACGGGCTCACCCTCCTGGCCCTCGAGGCGCGTAACGGTGACGAAGCGGCCCTGCGTCGCTTCGTCGACGGCGCCTACGACCACGTCTGGCGTCTGTGCGCCATGCTGGTCGACGAGCAGGGCGCCGACGACCTGGCTCAGGAGACATTCGTCCGGGCGGTGCGGTCGCTCGGTTCCTTTGAGGGCAACGCCTCCGCTCGTACCTGGCTGCTCACCGTGGCCCGCAACACCTGCATGGACGAACTGCGGTCGCGTACACGTCGTCGACGTCGCGACCAGTCGCTGCGGGCGGCGGCCGGTGAGCGGACCGTTGCCGACGCCAGCCAGCAGCCGGTGGTGGTCGACCTGTTGAGGCGGCTCGAGCCCGAGCGCCGGGCCGCATTCGTGCTCACCCAAGTCCTGGGTCTCGACTACCGGGAGGCGGCCCGGGTCTGCTCGTGCCCGGTGGGCACCATTCGCTCCCGGGTGGCGCGGGCCCGAGCCGACCTGCTGGCGCTGCTGGGCTACGAGCCCGCGGCGGCGCCGTCGGCGGTCGCCGCTACCGGTGTGCCGATGGACCGGCGCTGACGGCCGACGGTTCCGACCCGACGGTCCTCGGGCGCAGGGCGGACAACCCGTCGGCCACCATGGCGACCCCGACACCGAGGGCGGCGCCCCCGCCGGCGTCCGTGGGGTAGTGCCAGCGGAGGGCGACGACGGTCAGGCACATGGCAACCACCAGCAAACCTCCGATCACGGCGACCGCAGGCTTCCAGCGGCGGTCGACGGCGATCACGGCGACGGCGGCCACAGCCGCGACCGTCGCAACGGTTCCCGAAGGGTAGCTGGCGACCCCGGTGTCCAAGCGGTCGAACACGTGCTTCAGGATCTGGGCCAGGAGGGCAGCGACTATGGGTGAGAGGGCACAGACGGCCGCCAGCCTGACCCCCTGCCTCAGGGCCCATATGGCGCACAGCAAGACCACGGGCACGAGCACCAAGGGGGAGCCGAGGTGCACCACCCCGGTCCACACGGCATGGGGGAGGTGCGGAACACGTCCCTGCACCATCTGGTCGAAGATCGTGGGTCTCGACTCGTGGGCGACCAACCCACCGAGCACGAGCATGCCCACGAGGAGCAAGCCGCCCGTCCACAACTCGACCGCCACCGGCACGGCCAGCGATCCGACCGAGGTGCCCCGCTCCGGGGGCGCATGTGGCGGAGGGGGGACTCGGCACTCGGCTACCGAGTCGATGCCCGTGCTCTCGCTCATTTCTGGAGGGTTACCCACTGTCGTTGTCGGTGGACCAAAACGGGCACACGCTCTCGGGTTGGGCCCGTGATGACCTGGACGAGGCTCCGAAACCTGCCGATTACGATAGTCGCCCGGTCCCAGGAGCACGGAGGCTCGTATGTCCGACAGCACTGTCGAGGCGCTCGTCCTGGATCTCTTGGAGTGGATCGGCCCAACACCTCGTCCCTATGACGAAGTCCTCGATGCATGGCGTACTTCGTGTCCCCGGCTCCCGGTGTGGGAAGAAGCCCAGGGACGGGGATTGCTGAGCATGGGCGTCGAGGCGGAACATGGTCGAGTGGTTTTCGTCGCCCCCGCCGGCTGGGAACACCTGCGCAGACACCGTCCCTCGTCCCCGGCGAGAGTGGCCGAAGCGAACTGACCAGGCACTTTTTGGCCGGCCACCGGCTCACCCCCGAGGCCGGACCAGCTGCGCCGGCCCATGGCATCAACAGGTGACTGTGCCTTGAACCACGACGTTGCCGGTCGGAGTCTGTCCCGGACCTGAGGTCAGCTGAACGTCGAACGTCGCCCCTTGCGACCAGTCGATCTGGGTAACGCCGCTCACTGTCTGCGGATACGAGGCCGTGTCCTGGTAGCCCTGGCCGATCATGCCGGTGCCACCTCCCGCTTGCCCCGTGTACACGTTCCACACCCCGCTCTGACCGTCGTAGCTCTCGACACCCAGGACCCAGGGGGTGCCGTTCAGCGTGCCGTTGACGGTGACTTCCGACGAGGCGTCAGGCCGGAGATAACAGTACGACACGGCATTGACGAGCTGACCGGTGAGAGCGCCGCTGTAGGTCACGCTGGCCGTGCCCGGTCCGACCGTCGTCCAAGAGGCTTGGAGTGGATTGGTGGTCGTCGTAGTTGCCGGAGTGGTGGTCGTCGTGCTCGGAAGCGTGGTCGTCGTGGTCGGTGGTGGAGCCGTGGTGGTCGTCGTCGTAGCGGTCGTCACGTCCGGCACGAGGTTTTTGGCCGTCGATTCGGGAGCGGGAACCGTGGTATTCGAGGCAACGGCCCTCGGGGCGCCGCCCGAAGAGGAGGCAGCGGCGTAGCTGATTCCGCCGGCACTGGCGAAGACGAGGGCAGCCACGACGTAGAGTTCGATTCTGGTGGCGCGACCGCCCGCCAGGCGCGACAGCAATCTCTTGGGCAAACGCCTGGGAGCGAAGACCTCGGCCGGATGGGGGGCCGAAAGATCGAGTCGCTGACGAAGGAGACGGAGCTCGTCTCGAAGCCGTTGCTCGAAGTCAGGCATCTGGTGCCTCTCCATAGACCGATCGAAGTGAGGTCAATGCCCGAGATGTCCGGGACTTGACCGTGCCCGGGGAGATGCCGAGGAGGTCGGCGGTCTCCTTTTCGCTCATCTCCTCGAAGTATCGCAGGATGATCACAGCTCTCTGTGAGCCGGGTAGCCGGAGCACGGCGTCGACGAGCTCGAGGTCACCACTTTGGGTTTGCACGGGAAGCAGCATCGTGAGCTGTGGTCGACGGCGCCGGGCCATCGACTCCCGCCGCCATCGCTTTCGGCACAGGTTCACCACCGTTCTGCGGAGGTAGGGCAAGAGATCGTCGACCTTTCCCGCCTGCCAGGGACCCCAAGTTCGAGCGAAGGCCTCAGCGGCGAGGTCCTCGGCTTCGGTTCTGTCCCGACAGAGGCAGAACGCCAGTTGGGCCAGTGATCTCCCGTCATCTCGTATCGATTTCTCGAAGACCTGCCGACGGTCTACCGCCGTCCAGAGAACCGACACCCCGGGCCCCTCCGCGCCGTGGAAGACCCCTGCCAACGAGATGGTCTCCATGAACAGTACAGACCCCGAAAGGGCCTTCTTGGTTCCCAGGATCGGAGAAAGCCGGCCCAGAGCCACAGCCATGGCGGGCGGGCGGCCTGCACCTGACCCGAGTCCCTCGTCGCCCTGGGACTTTGGTCCCCTACTGACGGCCCTGCAGGAGGGGGAGTTCGAACTGGTGGCGGTCTCCCGCCCCGGGCAGCTACCGGCGAATCAACCCCCAGCAGGAGAGCTAACCGTCCGGTGGCGGCGTCGGCTCGGTCATGGCCTCGAAGATGAGATGACAGAGAGAGGACGCCAGGTTCCAATGAGCAGGATGATTGCCAAGGGGGGGAGGAACACCCGGGGGAGCGAGACCCTCGCGTAGTGCCGCTGGATCCAAGGTCCATCGGATGTAGAGCGCATGTACGAGGGAGGTCATAGCCGTGGCAAGATCCTCCAGCTCGTAAGGCGCCCGCATTCGCCGGTTCTCCATGCGCCTGGCCACCTCGAAGAGTGCGAGCACACCGTCGTTGATCTGTGCGTAGTAGCTCTTCAGCAGCTCGGAGTCTTCGTCTTCGCGTGTCGACCACACCGCCATGCAGATCTCCAACATCGATGACTCACTGAGACCTTCGAAGACCGACGCCACCGCTGCCCGGATGGTGTCCGAGAGTTCACTGTGGCCGCGCGCCTCCGACACATCCCTGATGGCCGCCACCGTCCGGTCGACGTCGAGGGCTCGCTGTCTCCTGACCATGTACTCGAGGAGTTGTCGGCGGTACGCCTCTTGCGTTGGCCACCAGTAGAAGAAGGCCCCGGTCGTCTTGCCACTTCGTTGAGCGACTTCGTTGGCCTTGATCAGTCCGAGGACTCCGGCGGTCTTCCTCTCTCGGAAGCGCTCTTCGAGGATCTCCCGGCCGGCTTCGAGCATTGCCTCGATGGTGGTTTCGGCGGACTCGCGAGGCCTCCTCTGGGTCCACGACGTCGACGGCGCCGCCTCTCGGTCCACCAGCCTCCGACCATACTCCATTCGACAATCGACGTGATAGAAGGCCTTGACGACGTCCTCCGTATATGGTAGTCAGTGATACGTAGTAATTGAGAGGTTGGCCATCGACGACGGGAATTGTGACGGTGGAGAACGACCACAGGAAGTCGGTTTCGGGCTGGCGCTTGGACGTTCGGGGAGCTCCGTCGCACACCTACCCGAGAGGGCGGTGCTGTTACGAACAGAGCTGTTCGACCGTCCTGTCCATCTACAACTCGGGCTGGTTCTGTTCCCTGCACGAGCGCCGGAAGCCACCGCGCCTCGTGGGACGACGAGCCTCCTGAGGGGGGGAGGAGGGCCACTCCCCTGCGGGTCTTGAGGGGGGAACGACAGCGCAGGGGAGTGGCCTCCGCCGTCACCGACAGCAGTGGGATGGCGCCATCGTGCCGTGAGTGACTTCGCCGCTGAAGCGATGGCGTGTCCGGCAAACGTCACCGCTACCAAGATCGGCGTGGTATGCCCGGCACGCCCGGAGAGAGCGATCGTCTGAGCGATCGTCTGAGTGATGTCGGCGACGAGTGGCCGCCGAGTCGTCGCCGACGCGCCGTCACCGACCGACGTTCGGAGCGAACTCACACGCGCGACACAGTGGCCGCTCAGGCTCTCGATTTGTAATGGCCGTGAAAGACGCCATGAGGCCGAAGCGGCCGACCAGCCGTTTGCGGTTCGACTCGCACGTCGTGCTCGCAGCCGAAGAGCCTCACCGACAGAAAGATCGACATGTACCTCACCTATATCCGCCGGGAGCTCCGGCGTCGAAGCAAGCAGGCGATCGTCGTAGCCGTCGGCCTCGCCATAGGCATCGGCCTGGTCATGACGGTGTCGGCGACGTCGACGGGGGTCGAGAACGCCCAATTACAGGTGCTGCACAGCTTGTACGGTGTCGGCACCGACATGACCGTGACCAAGACGGCGTCGGCCGGAAGTGGGGGACCACAACACTTCTCGGGCTTCGGTGGCAACGCCGAGAGTGCCCCCGCCGCCGGCACGCAGATCTCGCGCAACACGCTGCGCCCGACGCCGGGCAGCGCCACCCTCCCTGCCGCCGACGTATCGAAGGTCGCTTCGCTGTCCGGGGCCGCCGCAGCCACCGGCGGCCTTGTCCTCACCGATACCTCCTTCTCGGGCACCATCTCGAGCGCCACCTCGGGGGCCGGCACCGGCGCTACGAGATCGACGGGGGCCGGTTCCTCGTTCGACATCAGCTCCTTCAGCGTCGACGGCGTGCAGATCTCCAAGTCGGGTGTGGGTCCGCTGGACGCAGCTGAGGTGGCAAAAGGAAGTTATTTCTCCTCGTCCGACAACACGGCCATGGTCGCCATCGTGAGCTCGTCGTACGCCGGCCAGCAGAGCCTGAGCGTGGGCTCGACGGTCACCGTCGCCGGCGACTCGCTGTCGGTCATCGGCATCGCCCGGATGCCCAGTGGCTCAGCCGACGTCTACATCCCGCTGGGCACCGCCCAGAGCCTGGCGGGCCTGAGTGGTGACGTCACCACCATCTACGTGAGCGCCACCAGTGCAGCGAATGTCTCGTCGTTGGCCGCCGAGGTGCAAAGGACCGTGCCCGGGGCCACCGTCTCCACCTCGGCCCAGCTGGCGAGCGAGGTGACCGGCTCGCTGTCGAGTGCGACGAGCTTGGCCACCCGGCTCGGCAAGTGGCTGTCGATCGCCGCCCTGGCTGTCGCCTTCGTCATCGCCGGGCTGCTCATGATGGCGGCGGTGTCACGGCGGGTCCGCGAGTTCGGCACGCTGAAGGCGATCGGCTGGCGTACCCGCCGCATCGTGGCCCAGGTGATGGGCGAGGGTCTGGCCTTGGGCCTCGTCGGCGGTGTCGCCGGCATCGTGCTCGGCTTGGCCGGATCCGAGATCGTCTCGCTTCTGGCGCCGTCGCTCAGCGCCACCGTGGGATCGTCCTTTGCCACCGGCGGAGGTGATTTCGGGGCGTTCGGTGGCGGAGGCTCCGCCGGAGCGACGTCGAGCTCGCCGGCTGGTGGAGGACTCGCACGTGCCTTCGACTCGGCGCGCACCGTCCTCGTACACCTGAGTGCCCCTGTGCAAAGCCAGACGATCCTCGTGGCTGTGTGCCTGGCCGTCGCCGGCGGCCTGGTGGCGGGGGCGCTCGGCTCGTGGCGGGCCTCCCGTCTGCGTCCGGCGGCCGCCCTCCGAAGGATCGAGTGAGGTGGGAACCCGGGCGATGCGCCCGCCGGTGAACAGGGCCGACGCACGACGAAGAGAAGACGACACACGACAAAGAGAAGAAAGGTATCCATGTACGAGCTCACAGGCATCCGCAAGTACTTCCATCGAGGCGCCGAGACCGTCTGGGCTCTCGACGGGGTCGACCTCGACATCGCCGACGGCGAGTTCCTGGCCATCCAGGGACCGACCGGGCAAGGCAAGTCGACACTCCTCGTGCTCCTCGGAGGTCTCGACCGGCCCACCGAGGGACGCATCGTCTTCGACGGACGCGATCTCGGTCGACTGGCGGAGCTCCAGTTGGCGGAGCTTCGTGCCGCCGATTTCGGCTTCGTGTTCCAGAGCTTCAACCTCATTCCCACATTGACGGCCCAGGAGAACGTGGAGACCGCCCTCGTGCCCTTTCACCTGAGCCCTGACGAGCGTCGTCGCCGAGCTCACCAAGCGCTCGTGGACCTCGGTCTGGAGGATCGGGTCGGTCACCTCCCCTCGGAGCTCTCCGGCGGCCAGCAGCAGCGCGTCGCCATTGCCAGAGCGCTGGTGAAGGACCCCAAGGTGCTCCTGGCCGACGAGCCGACCGGCAACCTCGACGAGGACACCCGGGACGAGATCGTGGGGGCGCTCGAAGGGCTGTGGAGGAACCGAGGCCTCACCCTCGTCCTCGTTACCCACGACAGCTGGGTGGCACGCCGAGCCGAGCGGATCGCCGTCATCAAAGGCGGCCGGGTCAACTACGGCGACGCATCGTGGCCGTCCACGGGCCGAGAACCCGATCCGGAGCTCGTGGCCTAACCGGCGAGTCGGGCGCCAGGCACGCCCCGGGCCACCCGAACGGCGACCGTGGGAAGCCTCGTTTTCCCGTTCACCGATCACTTTCCGGCCGGCGCCAGATCACCGCGCCATAATTCCCCCCGTGGAGCCCCCCGACACCCTCTATGCCCTGTCGGACGGCATCCACATCGCCTATCAGCGATTCGGCGCCGGCCCCGACGTCGTCCTGATCCCGCCCCTGGTGTCGAACGTCGAGCTGGCCTGGGATCACGAGCTGTACCGGCGCGTGCTCGAGCGCGACTCCCACCATATCCGGGTGCTCATGTTCGACAAGCGGGGTATCGGATGTTCCGACTCCTCCGAGCGGGCTCCAACCCTGGAGGAACGCATACAGGACATCACCGCTGTCATGGATGCCGAGGCGATCGAGCGGGCCAGCCTCGTCGGCCTGTCAGAAGGTGGCCTCATGGCCCAGCTGTTCGCAGCTCGACACCCTGAAAGGGTCGAGAAGCTGGCCCTGATCAACTCCACGGCCGGTGCCCGGTCCGGCCGCTTCGTGGGTGACTACACCGGACCCGGGGAACGACCGGTCGACCTCGTCCATTTCGTAGAACAGTTCCAGCAGTTGGTGCGGACGTGGGGGACCGACCCGGGATTCATGGTCGAGTGGATGATGCCCAGCCAGCGCGACAACCCGGCTTTCGTGCGTTGGGTGGGCCGACTCCAGAGGCAGACGGCCAGCCCGGCGGACATCCAGCGGCAGATCGACAGCGTCTTGAACCTCGACGCCACCGACTGCCTCTCGCAGATCAAGGCGCCGACTCTGGTCATGCACGTAAAAGGTGATCGTGTCCTGCACGTGGCATTCGGCCGGTATCTTGCGGACAAGATAACGGAAGCCGCCTACATCGAGGTGCCCGGTGAAGACCACTTTCTCTGGGTCATGCCCAATTGGAGGGAGTTCGGAGATGCAATGATCGAATTCCTTGTCGGTCATCGGCCGAGGATGACAGCGCAGCGACGCTTTGCCGCCGTTCTCTTCACCGACCTTGTGGAGTCCACCGCCCGTTCGGCATCGGCCGGGGATCTGGCTTGGCGAGATACTCTGGAGAGCCACGACCGAATCTGTCGCGAGGTGGTCGAGCAATATGGCGGCCGGATCGTGAAGAACACGGGCGACGGCCTGCTGGCCATCTTCGACGCTCCGTCTCAGGCGGTGGGCGCCGCCTCCGACATCGTGATCAAGCTCGGCTCCATCGACCTCGGGGTGCGTGCCGGGGTGCACGCCGGCGAACTGGAGGTGCGCGACGACGGCGACATCACTGGGGCGGCGGTCAACATCGCGGCCAGAGTCGAGCAGGCGGCCAGCCTGGGCGAGATCTTCGTGTCCTCTACGGTGCGCGACATGCTGCTTGGTGGGGACTACCAGTTCGCCAACCGCGGCGAGCACCAGCTCAAAGGGGTTGAAGGGACGTGGAAGCTCTACGCCCTGGGGTCCTGACAGGGAAAGGGGCATGACGTGCACGATCTGGTGATTCGGGGTGGCACGGTCGTGGATGGAACAGGCTCTCCGGCACGTGAAGCCGACGTTGCCATCGACGGCGGAACGGTCGTCGAGGTGGGAGCCTTGGCCGGGGAGCGATCTCGGCGCTCCATCGATGCTGAGGGCATGCTCGTCACACCGGGATGGGTGGACATCCACACCCACTACGACGGCCAGGCCACCTGGGACGAGGTGTTGGCTCCTTCGGCCTGGCACGGTGTCACGACACTGGTGATGGGCAACTGCGGGGTCGGCTTTGCTCCGGCGCGACCAGACCGCCAGGACTGGCTCATCGGCCTGATGGAGGGCGTGGAGGACATACCCGGAACGGCACTGAGCGAGGGTATCCAGTGGGAGTGGGAGACATTTCCCCAGTATCTCGACGCCCTGGAGCATCGCAGGTGGACGGTCGACGTCGGGACCCAGGTGCCCCACGGTGCGGTCCGCGCCTATGTGATGGGCGAGCGGGGCGCCGGCAACGAAGCGGCCACCCCGGACGATATTGCCAGCATGCGAGCCATCGTCAAGGAGTCAGTGGCTGCCGGTGCTCTCGGATTCTCGACTTCGCGCACCATCGCCCACCGCGCCATCGACGGCGAGCCCGTCCCCGGCACCTTTGCCGCCGAAGACGAGCTGTTCGGGATCGGTTCGGCGCTGCGTGAGCTCGGTACCGGCATCTTCGAACTGGCGCCTGCCGGATCGGCAGGGGAAGACGTCGACGATCCCGGCAAGGAGATCGACTGGATGCGCCGCCTGTCGACCGCCATCGAGCGACCAGTGACGTTTGCCATGTTGCAAGTGGATCCCTATCCGGATCTGTGGGCGGACCTACTGCGGATCTCGCTGGCCGCCGTCGAGGAAGGAGCGGATTTGCGGCCACAGGTCGCCGGTCGCCCGACCGGGCTCCTGGCCGGCTTCCACACCAGCTACTGCCTGTTCGACCAGGTCCCTGCCTACACGGCGGTCAAGGGCCGCAACCTCGTCCCCGAACAGCTGTGCGACGCGCTTTCGGATCCCGCCGTCCGTCGCTCGATCGTGGAATGGCGACCGTCGGACGAGTTCACGGCGCAGTCCATGGGCAAGGCTTACGAGAAGACCTTCCCCCTCGGGACCCCCCCCGATTACGAACCCGGACCCGAGCGGTCGCTCGCTTCGCTGGCGGCAGCCCGGGGGTGCCACCCGCTGGAGCTCGCCTATGACGAAATGATGGCCAACGGCGGAACCGGGCTGCTCTACATCCCGATCCTCAATTACTCCTCCGGCGACCTCGAGCCGACCCGGGAGATGCTCCTGCACCCGCGGGGTGCTCTCGGTCTGGCCGACGGCGGAGCCCACGTCGGGATCATCTGCGACGCCTCGATGCCTACCTTCATGCTGACCCACTGGACCCGGGACCGCACCCGAGGCGACTTGCTGCCACTGGAGTGGGTGGTGAAGAAGCAGACCCATGACACGGCCCGGATGTACGGCCTGTCCGACCGGGGGACGTTGCAGGCCGGGATGCTGGGCGACGTGAACGTGATCGACTACGAACACCTTCAGCTGGGCACGCCGGCGGTTGTCGCCGACCTGCCCGCCGGCGGGCGCCGGCTGCTGCAGGACGCCGCTGGCTACTCCTGCACGATCAAAAGGGGCGAAGTCACCTTCTCCCACGGTGTCGACACCGGGTGCCGACCCGGCCGCCTGTTGCGGGGCGCCCGCTGAGCCCTGGGGGCATGAGCAGGGTTTGACCGGGCGGCTGGCGTTATGGCCTGTGGGGAATGGCGGCGGCGATGTCCTCGGGGTTCTCGCAGCCGACGATCCATTCGTCGTGAGCCGCCCCGTCCAAGACGACTCTCACACCACGCGGCGTCCCCTTGTGGACGCAGGCGAAGACCGTCTTGGTGCCGTGCATCGTGCCGACCTCGATGACTCCGGGGATGCGAGTGCCGACCTTGAAGCCCGTGTCCGCCGGGTCGTGGGCGTTGTTCAGGACCTCGACCGCTCGGACGGCGGAAAGCGGGACCCGGAGCTCTCCATGGACACCCTCCGCCTTCTCCAAGCCGGTGAGGTGCAGGACGAGTTCGGAGCCCTCGATTCGCAGCTCAGCCATCAGGGCCTCCTCGATTGGTCACCTCGGGCCTCCAGACCATGACCTGGACATGGTGGCG
>JASHZK010000290.1 GCA_030042575.1 Acidimicrobiales bacterium | reverse complement strand
GTCTCCTGCGTAATGGGCAATGCTCTCGAGCATGCGATAGCGCATGCCGGTTGGAGCCTGTTCGATCTGGAGGAGGCTCTTGTCGACCAACGACTGTACGAGGTCTACCACCTCGAACTCTTCGATGGCGGCCGCCTTTGAGCACACCGCCTCGGCCGCTGCCAGCTCGAAGCTCCCGGGGAACACCGACAGGCAGGTGAAGACCAGCTTCTCGGGTTCATCGAGAAGCTCGTAGGACCAGGCCACGGCGGCTTCGAGCGTCTGCTGGCGCGCAGCTCCGGTGCGCGACCGGGAGCTGAGCAGTCGAAAGCGTGTCTCAAGGTGGCGCTCCACGTCCTCCAAGGACATCGAGCGCACCCGGGCAGCCGCCAGCTCCAGGGCGAGGGGGATACCGTCGAGGTGGCGACACACCGAGGCAACGGTCGAGGCGTTTTTCTGGTCCATCGAGAAGTCCGGGCGGTGTTCTTTGGCCCGCTCCAGGAAGAGACGGACCGCTTCGGATGTGGAAAGAGCTTCCAGGTCCGCTTCGGCGGTTTCCGGGAGGCTCAGAGGTAGCACCCGATACACCCGCTCTCCAGCCACAGCCAGGGGTTCGCGGCTGGTAGTGAGCATCCAAACCTTCGGGCACTGACGCACGATGGTCCCAGCCAGCTTGGCGCAAGAGTCGATGAGGTGCTCGCAGTTGTCGAGGAGAAGGAAGAGGTGTCGGTACTGCAGGGATTCGACGAGAGTGTCTGAAAGCGGGTGGCTGGCTTCCTCTCGCACCTTAAGCACGCTCGCTACCTCCCGGACCACCTGTTCCTCGGCGCTCAGGGCTGAGAGATCCGCCAGCCACACGCCATCGCCCGAGCCATCGAGGAGGCCAGCGGCCACCTGCAGCGCCAGACGGGTCTTTCCCGACCCTGCCGGACCCACCAAGGTCACCAGGCGCGAACTGCCGACGAGCTCGTCGACCTCGGCCAGTTCTCTCTCGCGCCCGATGAAGCTGGTCAACTGGACGGGCAGGTTGTGCTTGAGGTCGGGGTTGTCGAGGGAGCGCAGTGGCGGAAAGTGCGTCTCGAGGCCCTCGGCGTTGAGCTGGTAGATGTGCTCGGGTCGGCCCAGGTCCTTGAGGCGGTGCTGGCCCAGGTCCTGAAGGGAAGCACCTTCGGGGAGCGAACCACGTAAGAGGACAGCTGCGGTCTCGGAGGCAACGATCTGGCCCCCATGGGCGACTGCCGCCACCCGAGCGGCCCGGTGCACGTCGAAGCCCACTGGGCCAGAGGGCGTCTCCACCGCCTCCCCGAGATGCAGGCCGATGCGCACCTTGACGTGCTCACCCTCAGGCCAGGGTGTCGATGACAGAGAGCGCTGGATGGCGATGGCCGCTGCTCCTGCGCTGCTGGCGGCGGCAAAGACGGCGAAGAAGCCGTCTCCCTGGGTGCCGATCTCGCTTCCGCCGTAGGTCGACAGTGCCTCTCGGACGACCCGATGGTGATCGGCAAGGACCTGGGCATAGGTGTCGGTCCCTAGGCGGCTCAAGAGGGCGGTCGAGCCCTCGATGTCGGTGAAGAAGAAGATCGCTATGCCTGAGGCCAGGCCCATCACCACACATTCTGCTCTGGCGCCTCGTCGAGGTGCTCGGAAATACGGAGGGCGGGCGGCGATCAGGAGCTCGGACCGCCCGTGTTCCGGGACAAGCCCGAGCAGGCCAGCGCCTCTCGCCGAGCCCGGGTGTGCCACTGACGACCGGAATCGCCGAGCCTGGGCATAGCCGCGCCCCCGACCCCCGGGAGCGCACCAGGGCATTTTTCGGCCTGGTTCAGAGAATCAAGCGGTAAGAGAACTCCGGGCGGGTCAGCCTTGGACAGCGAAAAGTCTCCACGTTCCCGGCACCCCCTTGAGAGCATGCTCGCCGCGGTCGTCGAACTCGATTCCAGAGCCAACTACGAGGTCTTTCACGGTGCTGGAAACGAGAACTTCCCCCACCGAAGCCATGGTCCCGACGCGGGCGGCAATGTGAACGGACATGCCCCCCAGGTCATCACCTCGAACCTCACACTCCCCTGTGTGCAGTCCGGCTCGTATTGCGATACCGATCGATGCATTTGCGTCGACGATGGCTCGAGCGCATCTGATCGCCCGTGCAGGCCCGTCGAAGGACGCCATGAAGCCGTCACCGGTCGTCTTGATCTCTCGCCCTTTGAAGATCCGGAGCTGGTCTCGGACGACAGTGTCGTGACTGTCCAAGACCGCTCTCCAACGTTGATCGCCCAGCGACGCTGCCCGCTGGGTGGATTCGACGATGTCGGAGAACAACACCGTGGTAAGCACTCGCTCGATCGTGGTATCAAGCCTGACTCCAGTTAAGAACTGGCTGACTTCGTCCGTTATCTGATACAGGATTGCTGGATTGAGGCCGATGTCCCCGGCAGCCAGCTCAACCAACATGGAATCGGGGATGTGTTCGGCCAAATATCTGCCGTGCGTGGAAGCCAGGATCTGGGAGTTCATGGCGTGTATGACGAGAGTGGGCGATTGAATCAGTGAAAGGGCGCTGCGAACGTCAACATCACGTAAGAGATACTTCAACTGAGCAACCGCACTCCGAGGCGTGGCTGATGCTCTCGTAACCAAGGCCGAGCGACGGATGTATTCAGGATCGTTCGCCATGCTTGGATTGGCGAGCAGCGCGAACTTCTCGCTACCCCATCCTTCGGAGCAAAGCTCAAGAAACCAGTCAATGCCCTCTGGCGCGCTCCCTGTCGGATAGTCGTCGGCTTGTGAATATTTTGCCGCCGTGTTGAGAAGGATTAAACCGCGGATCATCTCAGGGTGCATGGCGGAGAACAGGATTCCGATCGGTCCTGTGTCGCCTGCCGCCATGACGACGGGGTGCTCAGAACCCGCAGCTGAGAGCACAGCTGTCATGTCCTCTGTGAACTGCTCCCACGTTGGGACGGCATTGGAAGCCAGGCCGTCGGAGGCTCCGGTCCCCCGTCGGTCGAAACAGATGACCCGGCTGAATGAAGCTAATCGCGTGAAGAAGTCGCCAATCCCGAGGACCTCCCAGACCAGATCGACGTGATGCCCGAGTCCGTAACAGACGAGCAGGTCGATCGGGCCTTCACCGAACACCTGGTAGGCAACGTCGGCATCGCCGACAGCCACGTACCTCGTTCTCGGGCGTTCCATCTCGCTAGTTTTGTCTACGAATCGGAGGTCTGCTGCGATCCCGCAAAGGTACGGAACTGCCGCCGGATGGTCCGACGGGCAGTTTCTTACACACGCCGTGTAGCCGGTGTCAGTAACCTGGGTGATCCGATGGACAGGTTCGACGGAAGGGCTTATCAAGCCAGGTTCGACTCCCTGGCCGAACAGGGAGTGGACATCCATGGCGAGGCATCCTTTGTTCGTTCTCTTGGCCCTCGGTCCGTCCTTGACGCAGGATGTGGCTCGGGACGGGTTGCCATCGAGTTGGCCCGTCACGGCATCGAGGTCGTCGGGGTCGACGTGGACGCCTCGATGATCGCTGAGGCTCGTCGTATGGCGCCCGAACTCACATGGGTGCAGGCCGACTTGGCCACTCTCGCACTTGGTCGTGTCTTCGATGTCGTTGTGATGGCTGGAAACGTCCCGTTGTTTTGCCCTGTGGCGAGTCGTCGTGCGCTCGTCGGGGCATGTGCCGCTCATGTGGCCCCTGAGGGCGCGTTGGTCGCGGGGTTCCAACTCGATAGAGGATTCACCCCGGCTGGACTCCAGGTCGACCAGGGGCTCGGTCTCGATGACTATGACTCGGCGTGTGGGGACGCTCGTTTGACACTCACCGAGCGTTGGAGCACGTGGGACCGGCAAAAGTTCGTCAACGGCGATTATGCGGTCTCTGTGCACCGCCGCCGACCACTCTGAGGCGGCCCAGGCGTCTACCGATGACCGTAGGCGGCAGGCTCGTTGGGGTTGCCCGGGTTTGAGGCGCCGCATCGTCGGCCTGAGTTGGCACATGCCGATATAGGCATACAATGCGCCATGGCTCGGGCTGCAACCACTGCCGACGTTTTCAACGCGATCGCCGAGGCCCACCGCCGCGACATCCTCGACGTTCTGACCAGAGGGGAGAAGGCGGTGGGGGCGATCGTCGACGAGCTCGCGATCTCACAGCCTCGGGTTTCCAAGCACCTGCGAGTCCTGAGCGAAGTGGGGCTCGTCCGGTGTCGGGCCGTGGGGCGCCGCCGTCTCTACCGTGTGGATCCAGCGCGTCTGCGACCTCTGCACGACTGGGTGGCGAAGTACGAGCTCATGTGGAACGAGCGGCTCGACAGGCGGGACGACCACCTCGGTGATCTTCAACGTGAAAGAACGGAATCAGACCAGCAACCACGAGGAGCATCATGACCACCCGACCCGGCTCAGCGACGTTCGAATTCACCGACCGGACGGTCACGATGAAGCGAAGATTCGAAGCGCCAATGGCACTCGTCTTTGACGCCCTGACCAAGCCTGAACACATCCGCCTTTGGTTCCCCGCTGATGACGTGCCGCTCCACGTCTGCGAGATCGACCCGGCTGTGGGTGGGAAGTACCACTACGCGTGGTACGCGCCGGGGGACAAGGAGTGCTCGTTTCGGGGCACCTTTCTCGAGGTCGAACGGCCGACGCGGATCGTCGCCACCTGGCTATTCGAGGGATGGCCGGACGACGAGGCGGTGGAGACCGTGACCCTGACCGATGACGGCGGCATCACGACCATGACCGACATCTTGGACTTCGACGCTCCAGAGAACCTCGGCGATCACTTCCAAGAAAACGATGGAGCGCAGGCCAGCTGGGACAAGCTGGACGGTCTGTTGGCTGAGCTGCAGGCGGGTCGTTCGTAGCGAAGTGGCTGAGAAGGTCCTCCTTGTACCGCCGGGTGGCGGACCAGATCACGCAGCGGTGGTCGAACTGCCCGAGCGGCCAATCGGCGTCCTACCCGCGGTCGGTTCCGTAGCTGCGGCCCTGGCCCGGCCCGAAGACGCATGCCGCCTCGGCCGACGACAACCAGCTCGTGTCCTCAGATGAGAAAAAGCACGACGAAGCAGGCTCGTTCTTTGCCTTGACCCGCGCCCAGAGGATGCCGGCGCCTCCAGGTGCCTTCTCGAAGCTTGCGCTCGTCGACGGAATTCCTCGATCCGCTGTTTGGCCAGCTGTTCGCCCAGGGCGGGATGCACGACGGACCTCACCCTCGGGCGCCTGTCGAGCGCCGGCGCCATCGTGCCCGGAGCGGGAGCGCGGTCGCTGGGCCGGGGTCAGGCCCACCAGGTCCGGGGGGGTAGGCGGGGAGGTCGGTCCCCACCAGGCGCCACCCGGTCAGCTGTCGCGGCCAGCACAGCGGACCCTCGTTCTCCCCGGGGCGCTCCAGCTGAAGCAGGCGTTCGGGCAGGTAGGCGGCGTCTCGCCGGCCCTGGCCCCTCCACCGGCTCGCCGCTACCGCTATCCCTCTAGGTTGGATAGCGCTATCCTCGACTCTCACGAGTAACGATAGCAGTATCGAGAGCCTGATGGAAGTGCTGCGTCGGCGAGCGGCCGAGCTGCGCCCGGGGGAACCGCTCCCTTCGACGCGCGTGCTCGTGGCCGAGCACCGCGTCAGCCCGGTAACGGTCTCGCGTGCCATCGCCCTGCTGGTGGCCGAGGGCCTCGTGGTGACTCGGCCCGGAGCCGGCACCTTCGTCACCGGCCGGCAGCCGACCACAGCGACCGACGTCGCCGATACCGACTGGCAAGCGGTGCCGCTGGGCGACCGCGCCGTGGACGCCGGGCGCTTGGACTTCCTGCTGCAGCCGTCTGCGGAAGGGGTGATCTCCTTGGCCCCCGGCTATCCGCACCCCTCGCTTGTGCCCACGCGGGCGCTGTCGGCAGCCGTGGCTCGGGCGGCTCGCCGTTCCGACACGTGGGAGCGGCCACCAGCCACGGGCATTCGTGGACTGCGCCTGTGGTTCGCCCGATCAGTGGGAGGAGCGGTCGAGCCGGACCATGTGCTCATCACCAGCGGCGGCCAGGCCTCGCTGTCGACGGCCTTCCGGGCCGTGCTCCCACCGGGTGCTCCCATCCTCGTCGAGTCACCCACCTATCTGGGGGCCCTGGCCGTGGCCAAGTCGGCCGGACTGCGGCCGGTGCCCGTCCCCGTCGACGCCGGTGGGATCGAGCTCGATCACCTGGCCGGTGCATTTGAGGCGAGCGGTGCCCGGGCCCTCTACCTGCAGCCGGCGTTCCACAACCCGACCGGTGCCTGCTTGGCCGAGGACCGACGAGATCCCCTGCTGCAGATCTGCGCCGACGCGGGCGCCTTCGTGATCGAGGACGACTACGCCCGCTGGTTGGCACACGAGAAACCAGCTCCGGCGCCACTGGCCACCCGTGACCGAGACGGGCGGGTAGTGCTCATCGCCTCGTTGACCAAGGTCACCTCGATGAACCTGCGGATCGGGGCGCTCGTCGCCCGCGGACCGGTGCTGGAGCGCCTACGTAGCCTGCGTCTCGTCGACGACTTCTTCGTGTCGCGACTGATTCAGGAGGCCACTCTCGACCTGGTGAGCAGCCCCGCTTGGGCTCGCCACCTGGCGACGCTGTCGGCCGCACTGGCGGTCCGGCGCGACACCCTGGCTCGGGAACTGGCGCGCCAGACACCCGAGCTCCACGTGCTGACCGTGCCCAGGGGTGGAACCAATCTCTGGGTGCGCCTGCCCGACGGCTTGGACGATGCGGCATTGGCCGATCGGGC
>JASHZK010000289.1 GCA_030042575.1 Acidimicrobiales bacterium | reverse complement strand
CGCAGCACGGTGGTCTTGCCCATGCCCGAGGGTCCGAGCAGGGCCACCATCTCCCCCGGCGAGACGTCGAGGTCGACCCCTCGCAGGGCCACGATGTCGGCTCCCGACTGCCGATACAGGTGGACGACGCCCGTCAGGCGGACGCCCGTTGCTCCCGCTGAGCCGTCTCCGGCTCCGGCGGTCGCCTGCGCACCGGGGTTCATGTCCCGGAGCCACCCAGCTTGTCCACCGAGGCACCGACCATCACGAGACGGGACCCCACCCACACCGTGAGCCACAGCCCGGCCACCAGCACCGCCACCAGGGCGACGAGCAGTGCCACCGGGAGCCCGAGCTCGAGCGGAGGCCCCGGACCGGCGGGCACGGCCTCGGGCACCGTCTTGAGGGCGACCACGGCCGACAACGATCCGGCGGCCACACCGAGGACGAGCGCCGTGCCCGCGCACAGGACCTGTTCGGCCTCGAGGGATCGCCGCAGGGTGGTGACGGGGATCCCCATGGCGCGCATGGCGGCCAGCTCGGCCCGGCGTCGTCGGGCCCCCACGGCCACGGCGAAGCCGGTGGCGCCGACGGCCATGGCCCCGGCGGCGACGGCGGCCACCAGGAACAGGCCGTAGGCAAGCTCGACACCGCCGTGGGCGGACGCCCGCAACCGGCCGGTCACACTGTCCACGCCCGTCACGGTGACACCCCGTCGCTGCAGCTCGACCACGATGTCGGAGGGTGCTTGGGCCGACAGCCACACCTCGGTGGTGGCGTCGACGAAGGGCCCCGACAGAAAGTCCTCGGCCGTCTGCAGGTCGACCATGTCGGCGGCGCTCCCCACCCGGGGGAGGGCGGGGACCTCGCCCACCTGGCGGGCGGACACCGTGCCCGTGTCGAGGCCGGCAATGGCCAGCGGTTGCCCGTAGCCCTGGCTGTCCAGCGTGGCCACCGTGGGGGTCACCACGGCGGGGAGCTCACTCGGGACGTCGCGGGGCGCCACCTCCACCGGGGCGCCCGAAGCGTCCACGGTGAGATCGCCGGCCAGCGCGCCGTCGGAGCTGTGCAGCTGCCCTTCGCCGGCGCTGATCGTCCAGCGCCGGGACCGGCCCAGTCCGGCGGCCACCGGCACCCAACCGGCGGCCGACTGCTCGGCCATCGACGCCACCTCCAGACGGACCGGCTCGCTCTGCTCAGGGACTCCCGCCGGCGGATACCACGACAGGGCGAGGTCCACGAGCCGGCAGCCTCCGGGGCACAGCCCCAGGAGCGATCCCTCGTAGACGGAGGCACCGGCGGTGAGCGAACCGAGCTGGACCTGCTCGGGGACCATGTAGTCGTTGTCGAAGAGGTCGACCGTCAGCTGAGCGGGCGGTTGGGCGTCGACGACGGTGGTGACGTCCAGGCGAACGGCGCTCCCCGACACCTCGACGGCCGGCGCCAAGCCGCTCGGGACGAGCCGACCGGCGACGGCACGGCTCCCGCCGCCGCCCAGGCCGGGGGGCCAGGACATGACCGAGCCCATGCGGCTGGCGTCGACAGCCAGCGTGGTGCCGTCGGAGGCGTTCTCCACCACCACGGCCATGGCCGAACGCCCCCCGCCATCGGCGGCGCGCACGGCCGGGAGGAAATTCACCCCTGGGCGAACCGACACCGTCAACACACGCGACGCCCCCACGGCGAAGGCGCCGAGATCGGTGCGGTTCCTGGTGTTGATCGACCAGCCGGCCAGGGCGAAAACAGCCAGTCCCGTCGCCATGGCCACGAGCACCACCTGAGCGGCGAACTCGTTGCGCCGCGCCACCCGGCGGGTGGCCAGCGTCCACACCACGCTGGCCGATCGCGTCGTCATGCCGTAGGTGGCACGCAGGACCCAGGGCAACAGCCTGGCCCCGACGATGCCCAGGGCCAGCGCGAGCAGACCGGGCGCCAGGGCCGACAGCGGGTCGGTCCGCGTGGCCGCGGAGGACCCTTGCACGCCGGCCAGCGCCAGCTCCACGAAGGCGGCGAGGGCCACGGCCAGGACGGCGCTCTCCGCCACCAGCCGTGTGGTCCTGGCCCGGGCGGACGAGGACCCAGCGACGTCGACGTCGCTGGTGCTGATCATCTGCCTGCTTCCCAAGCTCGCCGCGGCCATGCCCACCACCCCACCGGCCACGGCCGCCCCCACCGACAGGAGCGTGAGCGAGGCGCCCACCCCGGTCCCGAAGAGGGCGCCGGCGCTCGCCCACGTGGCCAGCCAGGTGGCGGCCAGGGCCACGGGGACGGCGGCCACCACCACGGCCAGCGGCTCGGCCAGCGCCACCGAGACCGTGCTTCGGGGCCGGAAGCCGCGGAGCAGGGCCAGGCGGACGTCGGGGGCGCGCTCGGTGGCCGTCCGGGAGGCCACGAAGTACACGACGAACACCCCGAGCAGGAAGAGCTCGAGGTCGACCACGAGGATGACCGAGGTCGACGTGCGCTCGTTGCCGGCCGCCGCCGACAGCAGCGCCGATACCTGCGAGGTGATCTGGACGCCGTAGTGGTCCAGCGCCGTGCGGGTCGAGGCCGCCAGGGCCGACTGAAAGGCGGCCACCGTGCCCACCGTCAGGGAACCGGCGGCCAGAGGCACCTGGACCATGGAGGAGACAGGCGAGGACGAAGCCAGCGGGCGCAGGGTGGAGAAGGGCGTGAACATGTCGTCCAGCTCGGGCGTGGAGAGCGACCCGCGGCCGAAGCCGAAGTAATTGATCCCCCACCAGTACGGATCAGAGGCGTTGGGCGCGTACAGCCCAGAGACCACGAGCACGAGCGGGGCCGTCGTCGGGGATCGACCCGCGGTCAATCGCACCTGCTGTCCCACCCCGAGGTCCAGAGCTCGGGCGCTGCGATCGCTCATCACGACCGTCCCCGTCGTCGCCGTGCACGAGCCGGCGACCATGTCCAGCTGTCCGCACACCCCCGAACGGGCCACCAGCCCACTGGCGTAGCCCTGCCCGGCGGCCACGGTGCCCACCCCCACCTCCTCGGTGGAGATGGGCGTGGCGAACCACCGATGTCGGCCACCGGATTCCAGCACCCGGCGCGCAGCTTTCTGGATCCGCGACAGGCTGCCCGTGCTGCCCGCCGGTTGCAGGGTCAAGCCGGCGTTGCCAGGGGCGGCGCCGGCCAGCGCGCTGTCGAGAATGGCCTGATCGGTGCTGTGCAGGTAGATGGGGCCGAAGGCCCCCACGCCCACGGCCACGACCGAGACGACCAACAGGGCCAACGTGCTTCCGGCCCTCCAGCGGAGGCCGGAGAGCAGGAGGCCGAGGCGGACACCACGGTCGTTCGCGCTCGGAGCTCGCCGCGTGGTGACACCTCCCCTGGGAGCTTGCACCCAACCATCGCATATCCCTCCTCGTGGCCCACGGCACCACGTGGCGGCCATGGGGGCACGGGGTCGAGAAGCCGGGTCCGTCGGTGACCGATCCCCATGCGATGCTGGTCGTCAGGGACGAAGGGTGCGCCATCCCGCAGCGACCGACGCAGGACGAGCCTCGGGGGACGAGCGCGGGCTCAGCCTGGCCGGGCTGCTCGTCAGCCTGCTGGTCCTGGCCCTGTTGGCCGGGGGCTCGGTGGCGGCGTTGGACCTGAGCGGGGGCGGCACACGAAGCGAGCTCACCGTGCCCGCGGTGTCGCCTACGACGAGGGGCGGAACCCCATCGGCCGCCGGCAACCTGATCGACACCGCCGCGGACCTGGCCGCCCAGCAGAACCTCGACACCGCCCTGCAACTCGTCGAGCAGCAGGCTGCCGTATCGGGCTACGCCGGCATCGACGCCGACGACCTCGACGCCGGGGCCCGAGGGCTCCACTTCGTCACAGGCCCCACCACCGGCGACACCGACGTGAGCTTCGCCGCCACCGACAGCGGCGGCGTCGTCACCCTGGCGGCCCTGTCGGCCAGCGGCACCTGCTGGTACCTGTGGGCGGGGGCGGGGGCCACCTGGTTCGGCGCCGGGCCGGGGGCCACCGTCTGCGTGGCCGTGCCCATGGCCGACCCCCCGGTGTCCTCCACGCCGGTTCCCGGCCGCGCCGGCTGGCAACGCGGCTCGTTCCCCTCGGGCTGACCGCCCTCGACCCGTCCGGGGCGCGCCGGGACGGCGGATCGCTCTAGAAGGCGCCGCTCCGACTCAGGACGGGCCGCAGGGTACGGGCCAGGATCCGGAGGTCCAAACCCAACGACCAGTTGGTGACGTACTGGCTGTCGAGTCGGCACATCTCCTGGAAGGTGAGGTGGTTGCGACCCGAGACCTGCCAGAGCCCGGTGATCCCCGGACGGATGGCCAGGCGGACCTGCGCCCAACCCTCCACCAGGGCCGCCTCCTCGGGGATGAAGGGACGGGGGCCCACGAGCGACATCTCTCCTTTGAGGACGTTCCACAGCTGCGGGAGCTCGTCGATGCTGGTGCGGCGGATGAACCGGCCCACCGGGGTCACCCGCGGGTCGTCCCTGAGCTTGGGGAACGGGCCGTGGGCGACGTCACCGCGGAGGGTCGGGGAGAGCCGGGCATCGTCGTCGGCCACCATGGACCGAAACTTGATCACCCGGAACCTCCTGCCGTCTCGTCCCGTGCGCTCCTGGCGGAACAGCACCGGACCGGGCGACGACAACTTGACGACCACGGCCACGGCCACGAGCAACGGGCTCATGACGACCAACGCCCCGACGGCACCGACGAGGTCGATGGTCCGCTTGAGCATCCGCGACCCACGTCCCAAGGTGGCAGGGGCCAACGAGATGCCCGTCAACCCCGAACCCAGGTCCTGCACCACGGCGGAGCTGGGCAGGACGTCGAACAGCCGGGGCACGACGGTGACGGGCACCTTGTCCAGCACCGGTCGCAGGGCGTCGATCAGCTCCCCGGGCGAGGCGCGGCTGAAGGCGACGACGATGTGGTCGACCGCTTCGCGCTCGGCGATGTCGGCCAGGTCGCCGAGCTTGCCCACCCACGACACGGGCTCGCAGGGGTCGTCGTCGACGAAGCCGAGGACCTCGACCTCGCCCGTCGAGGTGAAGTACTCGGCGACCCGGGTGGCCACCAGCCCGCTGCCCACGATGACGACGCGGCGGGCTCGTCTGCCCTGTTGGCGCCTAGGGGCCTGGAGAACGGTACGGGCCAGGGGGACCGAGACGACGGCAGCACCACAGAAGACGAGCAGGGAGTCGGTGGGCAGGGCCCAGGGCAGCCCGGCGCCGTCGGCCAGGCCCCAGATGGCCATGCAAAGGAGCCCGCCGGCGGCGAGGGCGGGCGCCACCGCCCCCAGGTGATGGCCGAAGCTGGAGCGCAGCGGCCGGCGGGCCCGGGTGGAGGACACCGCGGCGGCCATGAGCGGCACGGCCACGAGCAGTCGCAGGCACGACCCGGGCAGGGCCTCGCCGGCCAGGCCGGGGTGGAGCACGTGTTCGAGGACACCGGCCGCCATCGCCGCCACGACCAGGGCGGCCACGTCACCGGCCAGGGCGATCGGGCCCCGCCGGCCGGGGCGGGCACCGGGACGCCGGTTGGGGCGGACGACGGTGAGCTCGGGCGTCTCGACGGCGGCGCCTCGAGTTCCCGGCAGCACCAGCGCCTCGAGGTGGCTGTCGCTTCGCAGGGCGGCACGGATGGGGCCGGCCACCAACGGGCCCGTCACCGTGCCCATGCCCTCTGCTCCACCTCGTGACACCGCCCACCCCTCTGACACCGCCACCGTGCACCTTGGCGCGGTGATTCCAAATCGAAACCAAGGCCTGGACAACTCCCAACCAACGCGTCGGCCTTGGGCGGACGCACCGACTGACGCCCAGGAGTCTGGCCGCTTGCCGCTCCGGCCGGTCGTCGCCCACACCCGATGGTCCACAGCCAGCACGGTCGTGTCGGACCGGCCCTTAAGCGGCGAGCCGAACCGACCGATGAGAGAGGGACAAGCTCGGCCTTGCGGTAACCTGTATCGGCCCCCTCGTCGGGGGGTCGGCTCACCACGTAGGAGCAGCGTGCACAGCACACTGGGCGTTTTCGATTCCGGTGAACATCGGTACGCGGCCCTGGCGGCGGGTGGACAGGAAGGATCCGAGCTCGGGTGACGCTTCGCCAGCTCCTCTCCGTGCTGTGGCGACGCCGCTTCATCGTGGCCGTGTCGGTAGTGGTGACTCTGGTGGCGGCCTTCGGCTACACGAGCCTGCACACCGCCACCTACAACGCCAGCGCCCAGGTCCAGGTTCAGAACCCGAGCTCGGCAACACCGAGTTCGAGTTCGACGGTGGGCGTCGGCGAGTTCTCGGTGAATCCCTCCACCGTCTTCGAGAGTCCGGCCACCAAACAGGAGGCCACGACCATCCTCCGCAGGCAAGATCCCTCTGCGACGAGTGCTTCGGCGTCGGGCAACTACAACACGACCGACAACATCATCACCGTCACCGCCACCGCCAACAGCGCCGCAGGGGCCAGCGACGCCGCCAACGCCTACGCCAAGGCGTTCGTGGGTGAGGTCACGGCAGAAGCCCGGTCGTACTTGGCCAGCCTTCAGACCCAGATCGGCGCGCTGGGCAACGAGATCGCCGCCCTGGAGAAGCAGGCTCTGGCCGGGTCACCCACGGCTACGGCCGAGCTGACGTCAGCCAACAGCGCGCTGACCAACCTCTACAGCGAGATGACCACCGTCCAGGCCGCCGAAGCCACCCTGGCCCAAGTGGCCATACCGGCCACGGCCGCGACCGCCAGCCGGAATCTGTCCGACAAGAAGCTCGGAGCCATCGCCGTGGTGGTGGGGCTGATCGCCGGCTGTGGCATCGCCTTCCTGCGCGAGCAGTACGACCAGCGTCTGAGGCCGATGGACCTCGACGGTGTCCACGACCTCCCCGTCCTGGCTGTGGTCCCGGTACAGCGGGAGGAAAGAGAGCCGAGGGGGAAGAAGGCCGACCTCATCGGCACCTACGCCGCCGGTGGGGCGCTCGTGGAATCCATGCGTGAGCTCCGCACGAGCATCCGCGTGGCTCTGGGCGAGAGACCTTCACCCATCATCATGGTGACGAGCCCGGCGCCCCAGGACGGGAAGACCTTCGTGGTGGCCAATCTCGCCGTGTCGTGGGCCATCAGCGGACACCGGGTCGTGGCCATGTCGGCGGACCTGCGGAAACCCAGCCTGGAACGGGTCCTGGGGGTCGACGTCGATGCGCCCGGTCTGAAGCATCTCGTCGCCGTGGGCAGCAGCGAGATCGTGCGCCTCGACACCCCCGTGGACGCCGACGAGGAGACGGACACCGCAGGCGACGAATCGCTCCCCTCGATATGGCACGAGCGCTCGATGCACATGAACGCTCAGCTCCTGCCCACCGCCGTTCCCGGGCTCTTCGTGCTCCCCAGCGGCAAAGCCACCCCCTATGCCAGCGAACTGCTCGACAGCTCGGCCATGGGCTCGGTGCTGGAAAGCCTCCGAACCGTGGCCGACGTGATCTTGATCGACACGCCACCGCTCGTCGTCTCGGACGCGGCGATCCTGGGACGCCAGGTCGACGGGGTGATCGTCGTCGCCTCGGAGGGGAAGACCGACCGCAACGCGCTGCAGCGGGGTGTCGACCGGCTGACAGAAGCACGGGCCAAGGTGCTCGGCCTGGTGCTCAACCGATCGAAGGAAGCCACTTCCGCCGGCAATCAGTACTACTACGACTACCACTCGCTACCGGCCGTGCCCGAGCCCAGGGCCCGCCATCGCGCCTCCCGGGGGACGGCACGGGGCGTCGACCGCAGAGACGAGGCCGACTCGGCGGCCGAGACCACCGGCCTTCTGGTGCCGGCCAACGGCGCGACCGGGTCGACCCCCGCCTCCGACACAGGTGGCTCGTCGTATTGGCGACGCGCCGCGGCCCAGCAACCGACCGATCTCGTCGGACAGCCGAGGACGAACGGGCTCAACCACCGGCCCGATGCTGAGATCCCCGTGGGCGGGGATTTCGCCGAGGAGATGCAAGAGCGCGAACAGCAGAGGACCTAGCGGGCGCCGGCCGTTGCCGGCCGGTCCAGGTCATTCGACGACGGCCATGGCCTCCGAGACCAGTTGGATGGCCCGGTCCCATTCCCGTTCCATGGTGGCCAAGGTGGAACCGAGATCGACCTGGCGGCCTCGAACGACCCGGGCCAGGGCGAACTGCAGTGCCTTGGCGCACTCGGAGAGTTGGCGGAAATGGCCGGCGGCCGGAGCGAGGTCCGGGGTGACGCGGGGGTCGAGCCAGTCGAGGAACGACGACGCCAACGCCGCCGTGGCGCCCAATTGGCGGCAGGTCCCGAATGAATAGGGGTGGAAGGCCGGTTCTCCGGCCGCGGCCAGCCAGGCCATGTCGGCCTCGAGACGCTTCCTGAAGCGGGGGATGGGATTGGTCGCCGGCCGTTGCTCGAGGTGCCGGCGGGTCAGGGACAGAACCAGGTCCACAGAGGGCTCCCCCCGGCGTAGCTTGTCGATCTTCACCATCTCCACGTAGGGGGGCAGCACGAGCGGATCACGCTGGCCGACCAGATAGAAGATCCCGTCGAAGTCGTCGCCCCGGAGCTCGAAGTAACCGGCATTGTGGAAGTACCCCAGGCGCCGGCCGGTCC
>JASHZK010000288.1 GCA_030042575.1 Acidimicrobiales bacterium | reverse complement strand
TACGGCGGGGCCGGGTCGGGCGCGGCGGTTGGGTCGGCCGGGGCGGGCGGGACACCGACCCCGACCGTACTTGCGTCAGCGACGCTGAAGGGTGTCCAACAGGCGGTCGGCGGCTTCGTAGGGATCGACACGGTGGTCGACCACGTCCTCGACCAGACCACCGAGCTCGCCGCCGGCCAGCACGGCCTCCACCCGGCGCTCGATGCCGGCGCCCAGCACGGCCCGGAACTCCCGTTCCAGACGCCGCCGGCGTCGGAGCCGGAGGCCCCCGTCGTCCTCGAGATGCTGCTGGTGACGGCGGATCTCGGCCCACAGCTGATCGACACCTGTGCCTTCGGTGGCCACCGTGTCGACCACCGGTGGGCGCCAGGGGCCGGGGACACTCAGATCCAGCATCTGCTCGAGGTGGCGACGGGTCTCGGCCGCGCCCGGGTTGTCGGCCTTGTTGACCACGAACACGTCGGCCGTCTCCAAGAGCCCCGCCTTGTTGGCCTGGATGGCGTCACCCCAGCGGGGGTTGACCACCACCACGGTGGTGTCGGTGGCCGACGCCACCTCCACCTCGACCTGGCCCACCCCCACCGTCTCGACCAGCACCAGCGGCCATCCGGCGGCCGCCATGAGGCGCAGGGCCTCGGGCACGGCCAGGGCCAGGCCCCCGAGATGGCCGCGTGTGGCCATGGAACGGATGAACACCCCGGGGTCGAGGGCGTGGTCCTGCATGCGCACCCGGTCGCCCAGGATGGCGCCTCCCGAGAAGGGCGAGGTGGGGTCGACGGCGAGCACGCCCACCGTCTCGCCCTCGGCCCGCACCGTCGTCACCAGGCGGTCGACCAGGCTCGACTTGCCCGAGCCCGGGGCACCGGTCACCCCCACCGTGGCCGCCTCCCGGCCGCTGCGGTACGACAGGGCGGCCACCGCCCGGCCGGGCCGGCCGCCGCACTCCACCATGGTGAGCAGCTTGGCCAGGGCCCGGCGGTTCCCGCCCACGGCGGCGGACAGCAGCCGGGACGGGTGCGAGACCTCCGAGACGTCGTCCGGCGGCTCGGCCGGTTCCGTGCGATCGGTCACGACGAGGGCGCAGCGTAGTGGTCAGTCGAGGGTCACATCGGCGCCCAGCGAGCGCAGCTTGCCGTCGAAGTCCTCGTAGCCGCGTTGCACATGGGCGGCGTGGGAGACCACGGTGTCGCCCTCGGCCACCAAGCCGGCCAGCACCAGGGCGGCACCGGCGCGGATGTCGGGGGCGCGCACCGGCGCCCCCTCGAGCCGGGCGACACCGCGCACGACGGCATGGTGCCCTTCGGTGCGGATGTCGGCGCCCATGCGCCGGAGCTCGTCGACGTAGCGAAAGCGGCCGGAGAAGAGGTTCTCGCTCACGATGCCCACGCCGTCGGCCACGCTCAGCATGGTCACCAGGAACGGCTTGTAGTCGGTGGCCACACCCGGATAGGGCAGGGTGGCCACGTCCACGCTGTGCAGACGCCCGGGGGCGGCCGCCCGCAGACCCTGCGGGGTCTGGGCGATGTCCAGGCCCATGGTCCCCATCTTGCGCAGGAGCATGTCCATGTGCTCGGGCCGGGCGTCGGACACCACCACCTCACCACCGGCCAGCCCGGCGGCGGCCAGGAAGGTGGCCGCCACCACCCGGTCGGGGATGACCCGGTGCGGCTGACGTGCCGGCTGCAGCTCGTCGACCCCTTCGACCTCCAGGTGCGAGGTCCCCGCACCCGAGATCCGGGCGCCCATGCGCCCCAGCATCCCGGCCAGGTCGGCCACCTCCGGTTCGCGCGCCGCGTTCTCGATGACGGTGGTGCCCTTGGCCGTGACGGCCGCCATGAGGAGGTTGTCGGTGGCCGTGTGGCTGGGGTACTCGAGGACCACCCGGGTCCCCACCAGGCGGGACGGGGAACCGCAGACGCGCCCTTCGACGTTGCCGTGCACGGTGGCGAACTCGGCGCCCAGGAGCGAGAGCCCGTTGAGATGGATGTCGATGGGACGGCTGCCGAAGTCGTCACCCCCGGGAAGCGGGATGCTGGCCCGTCCCGTCCGGCCCAACAGGGGGCCCAGCACCACCACTGAAGCGCGCAACCGCTCGGCCAGTTCGTAAGGGGCACGGGGTTCGAGCACCGCCGGCGTCTCGAGCACCACGTCGCCGGGGTCGTCCGGGTCCCCGGGGGCGGGCGCCCGGCGCCGGCAGCGCACGCCCATGGCCCCGAGCACGTCGGCCATGATCTCGACGTCCACGATGCGCGGCACACCGGAGAGCACGTGCGTGCCCTCGGCCAGGAGGCAGGCGGCCATGAGCTTGAGCGCCGAGTTCTTGGCCCCGCCGGCGCTGACCACGCCGTGCAGCGGCCCGCTACGACGGACGACGAATCGGTCCACGGCTCCCACCGCTGTCGACGGGGGGATCGCACGACGAAGCTTTCGACCGGCTGTGACGGTTCCCCTCGAGAACGCTGCGGAGGGGAGCGGGCTCCATCACCTCAGCCTACGGCGCCGGGGTGCGACGGCCCTGGTCCCGACGGCTCCAGCCGGCCGCCAGCCCGGCGCCCGCCATCGGGGGTCGCCCGCCTGCCCCACTCCTCCAAGGGTTAGGGTCGGGCCATGGCGCGCAACCCACAGGCACCGGACCGCAACCTGGCCATGGAGCTGGTGCGGGTCACCGAAGCGGCGGCGCTGTCGGCCGGCCGCTGGATGGGACGGGGCGACAAGGAGGGCGCCGACCGCGCCGCGGTGGAGGCCATGCGAGTGGTGCTGGCCACCGTCTCCATGGACGGGATCGTCGTCATCGGCGAGGGCGAGAAGGACCACGCCCCCATGCTCTACAACGGCGAGCGCATCGGCGACGGATCCCCGCCCCTCACCGACATCGCCGTCGACCCCATCGACGGGACCAGCCTCACCTCGCTGGGCCGAGGTGGCGCCCTGGCCGTCATCGCCGTCTCCGAGCGAGGGACGATGTTCAACCCCGGGCCCTGTGTCTACATGGAGAAGCTGGCGGTGGGGCCCAAGGCCCGGGGCGCCGTCGACATCCGCAGCTCCGCCACCGAGAACATCGAGGCGGTGGCCAAGGCACTGGGCAAGTCGGTGCGCGACGTGACCGCCGTCATCCTCGACCGCGAACGCCACCACGACCTCATCGCCGAGGTGCGGGCCAGCGGGGCCCGCATCCGGCTCATCTCCGACGGGGACGTGGCCGGGGCCATCTCCACCGCCTGGCCCGATTCGGGGGTGGACCTCCTGCTCGGCACCGGGGGGACGCCCGAAGGGGTCCTGGCCGCCGCCGCCCTCAAGTCCATGAGCGGCGAGATGCTGGGGAGGCTGTGGCCCCGCCACGACGACGAGCGGAGGGCGGCCGAGGAGGCCGGCTACGACCTCGACGCCGTCCTCAGCACCGACGACCTCGTCAAAGGGGACAACTGCTTCTTCGCCGCCACCGGGATCACCGACGGCGAGCTGCTCCAGGGGGTGCACTACCACGACTTCGGGGCGACCACCCAGTCCCTCGTCATGCGGTCGCGTTCGGGGACGGTGCGCTTCGTGAGCGCCCGGCACCCGCTCGACAAGCTCCGGGAGTTCAGCCAGATCGAATTCGGCTGAAGACCGGCGGCACCGGGACCGGCCAGGCGCCTCAGGCCTCCCCGGAGAACATCTTCGTGACCTGGGCCATGTCGAAGTAGTCCCTCCAGGCGCAGATCTTGCCCTGGCGCACCTCGAAGGTGCCCATGACCGGAAGGGCGGCCACCACCGGGCCCATGGTGAACGTGTCCACCCGCTCGGTGAGCACGGCGTCACCGCTCACGGCCAGGTGGCGGATGTCGAACTCCAACTTGTCGCACATGGCCAGGAACCCGGCCAAGAAGGCCACGGCGGCGTCGACCCCGACCACAGGGTCCATGGGGATGTTGTGGTAGACGACGTCGTCGGCCAGAAAAGGCCGCAGGAGCTCGGCGTCGTGGGCAACGAAGGCGTCGCAGAAATCCCGCACCACCATGTCGGCGTCGTTCTCGGCTGCCATTGCGCCACCTCCCGGGTCCGAGGGGCCCACGCTACCCGCAGCTCCCCGTGCCCGTGCGGGCCCTGACCCCCGGAGGAGCTGCGCTCTTCGAGGAGTCCGACGGGGCCGCCCTGGCCGGTCGCCGGCGGGCTGCGACCCGGCTCGGCCCGGCTCAGCCCGGCCCGGCCAGGTTCAGGAACTGCTGCCAGCGCCGCCGGTCGCGTTCGGCCACCCGGCGCCGCTCGGTGTCCTCGCCCGCCTGCTCGAGCTCCTGCTCGGCGATGCGCAGCCGTTCCCGCAGGTCTCTGGCATCGAGCTCCTCCACGGGCCGGGCCTCCTCGACGAGCAGCATGGCGTGGTTGGAGCCGACCTGGAGATAGCCCTCGGCCTGGGCGAAGCGCAGGATGTGGTCCTCGGAGGTGTACAGCCGCAGCTCGGTGGGCTCGAGGGTGGCCAGGAGCGGCGCGTGTCGGGCCAGGATGCCGATCTGACCGAGCGTGGTGCGGGTCGACACCATCTCGACCTCGCCGTTGAAGACCTCGCCCTCGGGGGTGAGGACCTCGACCGGGAACTTGGCGTGGGCCATCTCAGCCCTCTGCGTCCCCGCGGGCCTCGGCGACCACCTGGTCGATGGTGCCTTTCATGTAGAAGGCCCGCTCGGGCAGATCGTCGTGGCGACCCTCGAGGATCTCCTTGAAGCCGCGCACGGTCTCGGCCACCGGGACGTAGACCCCCGGGGTGCCGGTGAACTGCTCGGCCACGTTGAACGGCTGGGACAGGTAGCGCTCGAGCTTGCGGGCCCGGTTGACCGTCACCTTGTCCTCGTCCGAGAGCTCGTCGATGCCCAAGATGGCGATGATGTCCTGGAGCTCCTTGTAGCGCTGGAGCACCTGCTTGACCTCGTTGGCCACCCGGAAGTGCTCCTCCCCCACGATCTCCGCCTTCAAGATGGTCGACGTCGAGTCGAGGGGGTCGACGGCCGGGTAGATGCCCTTCTCGGCGATGGAACGCGACAGCACCGTGGTGGCGTTCAGGTGGGCGAACACCGACGCCGGAGCGGGGTCGGTGAGGTCGTCGGCGGGCACGTAGATGGCCTGCACGCTCGTCACCGATCCCCGGCGGGTGGAGGTGATGCGCTCCTGGAGCTCGCCCATCTCGGAGTCCAGCGTGGGCTGGTAGCCGACCTGCGAGGGCATGCGCCCCAGCAGGGCCGAGACCTCGGAGCCGGCCTGGACGAAGCGGAAGATGTTGTCGATGAAGAGGAGCACGTCCTGGCCCTCCTCGTCGCGGAAGTACTCGGCCATGGTGAGACCGGTGAGTGCCACCCGCATGCGGGCACCGGGCGGCTCGTTCATCTGCCCGAAGACGAGCATCGTCTTGTCGAGCACGCCCGACTCCTTCATCTCCAGCCACAGGTCGTTGCCCTCGCGCGAGCGCTCCCCCACGCCGCAGAAGGCGGAGAGGCCACCGTGCTCCTGGGCCAGGTTGTGGATCAGTTCCTGGATGATCACGGTCTTGCCCACACCGGCGCCCCCGAACAGCCCGACCTTGCCCCCCTTGGCGTAAGGGGCCAGCAGGTCGATCACCTTGATGCCGGTCTCGAAGATCTCCGTGGTGGGGGTCACCGTCTCGATGGTGGGGGCCTCGCGATGGATGGGCCAACGCTCCACCGCCTCCTCCAGCGAGGCGCCCAGGTCGATCGGCTCTCCGAGCAGGTTGAAGATCCTTCCCAGGGTCACCCGGCCCACGGGGACGGTGATGGGGGCTCCGGTGTCGATCACCTGGGCTCCCCGGGCCAGGCCGTCGGTGGCGTCCAGCGCCACCGCCCGGATCCGCTCGTCGCCCAGGTGCTGCTGCACCTCGCACACGAGGTA
>JASHZK010000287.1 GCA_030042575.1 Acidimicrobiales bacterium | reverse complement strand
AAGTGGGGTCAAAAAGACCTACGAATCCGAGGGCGCGCCCGTCAGAGCACTGCGGGGGCTGGACATGGACATGGCCGAGAACGAGTTCGTGGCCGTGATGGGCCCCTCGGGGTGCGGGAAGTCCACCCTGCTCAACCTGGTGGCCGGGCTCGACACCCCCACCGAGGGCGACATCGTCGTGGCCGGGGAGTCACTGGCCGACAAGGACGAGAACGCGCTGGCCCACATGCGCAGGCGCCATGTCGGCATCGTCTTCCAGTTCTTCAACCTCCTCGAGGGCATGACCGTGCTGGAGAACGTCACCCTTCCGGCCGTGGTGGCCGGCACCAAGAGACGGCAGGCGGAGAGCCGGGCCCGTGACCTGTTGGACCTGCTCGGCCTGGGCGACAAGGCCCGCAACGCCCCCGGGGCCCTGTCGGGGGGCCAGCGCCAGCGCCTCGCCATCGCCCGGGCCCTGGCCAATGCCCCGACCCTCCTCCTGGCCGACGAGCCCACCGGCGCCCTCGACTCCGAAGGTGGGCTGGAGGTGCTCGAGCTCTTCCGGCGGCTGCACGCCGGAGGCCAGGCCATCCTGCTCGTCACCCACGACGAAGACGTCGCCGCTCCCGCCACCCGCATCGTGCGCATGCGAGACGGCCGGGTGGAAAACGACGGGCGGAGCGGCGGGGGGGCGGGCGGACGCGGGCAGTCGCCATCGGGGACACTGGCGGCGCCGGTGCCCGGCGGAGGCACATGAGCGCACCGGTCACCCCCATCGTCGTCCGGGACCTGGGCAAGACGCCGGCGCCCGGCGTCGAACGACGCGCCCGCCAGCGCCCTCCACTGCTCGTACCCGCCGGACTCTTGGCACTGGTGGCGGTGGCCGGCGCCGTGACCACGCCGCTGGTCGACCGCCACGTCGGTCTGCTGAGCCAGGTCATCGTCGCCGTCGTGGTCGTCGCCTACGCCGCCGCCGGCACCACGGCGCTCGTCTGGCGCCCGCTCGAGAAGCAGCCGCTCGTGCTGCTCCTGGGGTCGGCCGTGGGCGGGGCGGCGGCGGCGTCCGCCTCGGTGATCGCTGCCCACAGCCACGGCCGGGTCGTCGGCGCCGGACTGCTGGCGACGGCGCGGCTGACCGAGCCCCTGGCCCTGGCCCTGTTGCCCATGGTGGCCATGCACCTGCTGCTCGGCCTCCCCGACGGGAGCTGCCGCCTCTCGCGGGCGGTGACGGCGGGGGGGTACGTGACCGGCGCCGCCGTGGGCCTTCTCCTGTGGGCTCAGCGCCCCTCGCTGCCGCTGTGGCCCGTCGCCGTGGAGCTGGTGGTGGCCGTCCCCGTGGGGCTGGTCGCCTCGCAGCGCCGCTACGCCCGCTCGATCGGGTTGGAACGCCAACGGATGCAATGGTTCGGGTGGGCGCTGGCCGTGGGGCTCGAGATCCTTCTCGTGGCCCTGGCCCTGCGGGCCTTGTGGGGCTGGCCCACGCGCCCGCTTCTGGTGGTGGCCGTGGCCTCGCTGCCGGCGGCCCTGGCCTTCGCCCTGGGGAGCATGCGCCGCCTGGCCACCAGGATCGACCGCCTGCTGGCCCACACCGTGTCGGTGGCCGGGCTGACCGGGGTGGTGGTCGCCGTCTACCTGGTGGTGGTGGTGGGACTGGGCCGGACCCCCACCAGCGCCCAGCGTTCCCTGCTGGTGCTGTCCATGGTGGCCGCCGCCGTCTGCGCCCTGGTGTACGGGCCGGCACGCGACAGGCTGGCCCAGTACGCCAACCGCATGGTGTACGGCGAGCGCGAGGCGCCCGACGCCGTGGTGCGCACCTTCGGCAGCCGCCTGTCGCGCGCCATTCCCATGGACGAGCTCCTCATGCAGGTGGCCGAGTCCCTGCGCAAGACCCTGGTGCTCTCGGTGGCCGAGGTCTGGACCGGTTCGGCCGGGCACCTGGAGCGGTCCATCTCGGTGCCCGACGCCCCGGCCCGGCGCCTGGTGCTCGGCCCCGAGGAGGAGATGGTGGTGGCCCGGGCCGGGGTCACCGGCAACGCCTGGCTGGAAGTGTGGCTGCCGGCGCTGCTCGAGGGCCGTCGCAGCTCGATCGTGCGGGTGGCGCCCACCACGCATTCCGGGCGCGTCCTCGGGCTGGTCGTGGTGGTCCGTCCCCAGGGGGCCGACCAATTCACCATGGACGACGACACCATGCTCACCGAACTGGCCCGGCAGGTGGGCCTGGCCCTCCACAACGTCGAGCTGGACTCGGCGCTCCAGGAGTCCCTGGACGAGGTCAGGCGCCAGGCCGGGGAGCTGCAGGCGTCGCGGGCCAGGATCGTGGCCGCCTCCGACGCGGCGCGACGGCAGATCGAGCGCAACCTCCACGACGGGGCCCAGCAACACCTGGTGGCGCTGGCCGTGAACGTGCGCCTGGCCCGCCGGCTGGCCGAGTCGGACCCCAAGGCCTCGGCCGAGATCCTGGATCAGCTCGGTGACGGTCTGCAGGAGGCGGTGCAGGAGCTGCGGGCGCTGGCCCACGGCATCTACCCGCCGTTGCTGGTCGACCGGGGCATCGAGGAGGCGCTCACCTCGGCGGCCTCCCGGGCGGCGTTGCCCACCGAGGTGGAGGCGGGCGGGCTCGAGCGCTACACCCCCGAGCAGGAGGCCGCGGTCTACTTCTGCTGCATGGAGGCACTGCAGAACGCCGGGAAGCACGCCGGTGAGGGGGCCACGGCCACCGTCAGGGTGTGGCGCGAGGAGCGTGGGCTGTGCTTCGAGGTGGGCGACACCGGAGCGGGCTTCGACGCCTCGGGCGTCAAGGGCAAAGGGGCGGGCTTCGTGAACATGAACGACCGGGTCGGCGCCATCGGGGGCGACGTCTCGGTTCGCTCGGCACCGGGCCAGGGCACGACGGTGAGCGGCCGCATCCCGGTGTGACCCGAAAAGGCGGCTCCGTGGCGAGCGCGGCGGGCCCGCGCTCTCGGCGCTGGGCCGGTCCGGCCCGCTCAGTCGGCCAGAGGGGCTCCCGTCGCCCCCGCCCAGGTGTTGCGCAGGACGTCGGGATCGAACTTCTCCTTGTGCACGTAGCCGATGGCCCCGCAGGTGCGGGCGTCGGCCGGCAGATCCTCCTCGTCGTAGGTGGACACGAGGATCACCCGGACGCCGGGGTGCTCGGCCACGATCCGGCGCGTCGCCTCGATGCCGTTCATGCCGTCCATGTTGATGTCCATGAGCACCAACTGAGGTTCGAGGGCGCGGGCCGCTTCCACGGCTTCGGATCCCGAGGTGGCTTCGCCCACCGTGGTGAAACCGGGGGTGAGGGCGACCACCGACTTGGCTGCCGCCCGGAAGGGACGCTGGTCGTCGACGACGAGGACGGTCACCTGGGAGCCGCCGGCTCCGGCGCCTGGGTCGGTCACCCCACCATCCTGGCAGCGGGCCGACCGGGCCCACCACGGGGCCAGCACGACG
>JASHZK010000286.1 GCA_030042575.1 Acidimicrobiales bacterium | reverse complement strand
TCGATCCCCAGCAATTCGAGCACGGTGGGGACGATGTCGATGGCGTGCACGTACTGGCGTCGGGTCTCGCCCGCCGTCCGGAGGCCGGCCGGCCACGAGACCACCAGGGGATCGGCCACCCCCCCTTCGTGGGTCTCGCGCTTCCAGCGCTTGAACGGTGTGTTGCCCGCCACCGTCCACCCCCACGGATAGTTGTTGTGGCACCAGGGCCCACCGAGCTCGTCCAGGCGGGCCCGCGCCTCCTCGACGGTACGAGGGACCGCGTTCCACAGGCGCACGTCGTTCACCGATCCGAAGGGACCGCCTTCGGAGCTGGCCCCGTTGTCGGACATGAGGAGCACGATGGTGTTGTCGAGCTCACGGCGCGACTGGAGGAAGCCCAGCAGTCGTCCGATCTGGTCGTCGGTGTGCGAAAGGAAGCCGGCGAAGGCCTCCATGTAGCGGGCGTACACCTGTTGGGCGTCTGGGGAGAGCGAGTCCCAGGCCGGCACCCATGGGGGCCGGGACGAGAGCTCGGTGCCGGCGGGCAGCACGCCGTCGGCCAGCTGGCGGGCCAGCGTCGCCTCTCTCCAGGCGTCCCAGCCGGCGTCGAAGAAGCCCCGGTAGCGGTCGATCCACGGCGCCGGCGCCTGGTGGGGGGCATGGCAGGCGCCGGGGCAGAAATAGAGGAAGAACGGTTTGGTGTCGTCGACGACCCGCATGTCCTTGAGGAAGGCGATGGCCTGGTCGACCAGGTCCTCGCTCAGGTGGTAGCCCTCTTCGTAGGTGCGGGGTGGGTGGATCTGGTGGTTGTCGGAGACGAGCGCCGGCATGTACTGATGGGTCTCTCCCTCCATGAACCCGTAGAAGCGCTCGAAGCCCCGCCCCAGTGGCCAGCGGTGCCGGGGGGCGGCCATGTGGCACTCGTCTTCAGGGGTGAGGTGCCACTTGCCGACGGCGAAGGTGGCGTACCCGTGAGGGAGGAGCATCTCCGGCAGAAGCCCGTTGGCCCGGGGGATGCGGGCGTCGTAGCCGGGGAATCCCATGGACAGCTCGGTGATGCGGCCCATCCCGTTGGAGTGGTGGTTGCGCCCGGTGAGCAGGCAGGACCGGGTGGGCGAGCACAGGGCGGTCGTGTGGAAGTTGGTGAATCGCAGACCACCGGCGGCCAGGGTGTCGAAGGTGGGGGTGGAGATGTCGGAGCCGAAGCAGCCCAGCTGGGCGAAACCCACGTCGTCGAGGAGGACGACGAGCACGTTGGGCGCCCCCGGCCGGGCCCGGACCGGCTCCGGCCACCACGGCCGGGAGTCCTCGTAGTCCCGGCCGATCCTTCCCTTGAACTCCTCGTCCATTGCCTGCTCCTCGTTGGCGACGCCGCCCCGCCACGAGCCCGGGGCCGGGTCACGGGTCACGGGTCACGGGTCACGGGTCAGGCCGAAGCACTAGCACACGAGCGGCGCGTCGCAGAGGGCCCAGGCGCTAGGTTGCCCGAGGAAAGGCGGGTGATGGACGTGAAGCCAGGGGACAAGGTCAGCGACTTCGAGCTCCTCGACGAGACGGGGACGCCCAGGCACCTCGGTGAGTTCCTCGGCAAGGGGCCGGTGGTGCTCTTCTTCTACCCGGCGGCCATGACCTACGGATGCACCAAGGAGAGCTGTCACTTCCGGGATCTGAAGGCGGAGTTCGAAGCAGTGGGCGCCCAGCGCATCGGCATCAGCGCCGATGCGGTCGAGAAGCAGAAGCAATTCTCCGACAAGCACGGCTTCGACTTCCCCCTGCTGTCGGACCCCGAGAAGAAGGTGGCGACGAGCTTGGGCGTCAAGCGGGGCGGTCCTGGTTTCGTGCCCAACAAGCGGACGACCTTCGTGATCGACACCGACGGCACGGTGCTGGACGTGATCTCCAGCGAGCTCAACATGAACACCCACGCCGACCGGGCCCTGGCCGTCCTGGCGGCGCGCCCGGCCTGAACGGGCGGCCCCCGCCCCCCGCCCCCGCCCGCTGATCAGCCGTCCTGATGGGATGCCGGGGGGAACTGGCGCCAGTAGGCGCGCTGGGGGAAGCGCTTCTCCAGGAGGATCCACAGCGCTCCCCAGGGGTCGCTGAACCAGGTGGTGCGCAGCCCGGCGATCTTGGCCGGTTCGGACGTGAGGAAGCGCACTCCCTTGGCCTCGAGCTCGGCCCGGGTGCGGTCGATGTCGTCGCACAGCAGTCCCAGGTGGCTGATGCCCGGGTCGGTGATGGCCCGCCCGGCCGTGGTGGACTCGGGGGGTGGTGCCTCGGGGTAGCTGATCAGCTCGACGACGTGGTCGCCGCCGTCGAAACCCAAGATGGCGGCCTCCACGACCACCGGCGCCGGAACCAGCTCGCCCATGTCCCGCTCGATGGAGGCGCCCTCCATGCGGTAGGGCGGCGAGAGCACCTGCAGTCCCAACACCTCGCGGTACCACGCCACGGCCCGGTCGATGTCGGGGACGCAGATGGCGCTGTGGGCCAACGAGCTGATCACGGCGCCCGACCCTAACCCGGCGGGACCGACCCGCCCTGGGCCACGAAGGGCTTCTCGCCCAGGTCCTGGCGCAGCTTGTACTTGAGCACCTTGTTGAGCGTCTGGTTGCGAGGAAGGGCCTCCACCACCTCGAGCTGTTCGGGGATCTTCTGGGTCATCAGTCCGGCCGAGCGCAGGTGCTCGACCATCTCCTGGAAGCTGATGGCCTCGGCCCCCGGCGCCGTCTCCACCACGGCGCACACCCGCTCGCCGCGCTCGGGGTCGGGCAGCCCGACCACGGCCACGTCGCCCACCTTGGCATGGGCGTAGAGCAGGTCCTCCACCTCCTTGGCCGAGATGTTCTCCCCTTTGCGGATGATGATGTCCTTCAGGCGCCCGGTGAGCACCACGTGCCCGTCGCTCCGGACGTGCCCGACGTCGCCGGTGCGGAAGTAGCCGTGTTCGTCGAACGACTCGGCGGTCAGGGTCGGGTCGGTGTAGCCCTTGCACACCATGGGGCCGCGCACCCGGATCTCGCCGTCCTCGCCCACGGCGGCGAGCGAGCCGTCCGGCGTCACCACCTCGAGCTCGGCCCCGTGCACCGGCCGGCCCACAGTGTTGGCCAACTGCTCGTCGGTGTCGTTGGGCGATCCCATGGTGATCATGGGGATCTCGGTCATCCCGTAGCCGTGGGCCACCTTGATGCCCATCTCCCGTTCCACCTCGAAGAAGACCTCGGGGGGCATGGGCGCTCCGCCACCGGACATGATGCGCAGCGAGGGGATGATGGGCTCGGCCGGCGCCTTGCGCTGCTCGTTCAAGAAGGCCTGGTAGAAGGCGGTGCTGCCCCCCACCATGGTGGCGCCGTGGCGGCGGAAGACCTCCACCGCCGCCTGGGGGACGAAGGCGTCCACGATCACCGTCGACAGGCCGTGGGCCAGGACCATGACCAGGTAGTCGGGCCCGGCGATGTGGGAGAAGGGGAAGGCGATCGACCCCACGTCGTCCTCGGACATTCCCAGGGCCATGGCCAGCCCCCGCCCTCCGGTGAGCAGGGTGCCGTCGCTGTGGCGCACGCCCTTGGGTTCGGAGGTGGTCCCCGACGTGTAGTAGATCCAGCGTACGTCGTCCACCGTGTCGGCCGCCGGGGGCGGCGGCAGCGTCGACGGGTCGCCCTCGGGCAGTTCCTCGACGGCCACGTGCAGTTGCGGAGGGTGATCCAGCCCCGAGGCGATGGAACGGGCCATGGCCAGGTAGTCGAAACCGCGCCAGCTCCCCGGGACGAAGAAGTGACCGGCGCCGGTCTGGCCCAGGGCGAAAGCCACCTCCCGCTCGCGGTAGATGTGGAGGACGGGGTTCTGCACGGCGCCGAGACGGGCCAGTGCCATAGACAGCACCACGGTCTCGATGCGGCTGGGCAGCTGCCACGACACCGGCGACCCCGCCTCGATGCCCATGGCCCGGAGCCCGGCCGCCACCACCAGGCAGCGGTGGCGGAATTGGCCGAAGGTGATCTGGCGGTCGTCTTGGTCGACGAGCATGCGCTTGGCCGGCGACGTCGCCGCCCGGCGCTCGACCAGCTCCCACAGCGACCCGGCCTCGTAGATGGCCGACCGGCCGCCGCCGCCCTCGCCGCTCATTTCCTCCACCGCCTTCCCCCTGACCCGACCCCCACCCGGTCGCTCACCCCGAAGCTCCCTCCGACGCTCCCGCCGGGGCCCCGGCTTCCGCCTGCGGCCCCGAGCCCACCAGGGCCTCAGGGAAGTAGTCGATGATCCTGCGCACCTGGCGGGAGCGCTCGGCGCCGCCGAAGCGGGTCACCAGGTGCAGTGCCATGTCTATCCCGGCCGACACGCCGGCCGAGGTGACGACGTCGCCGTCGTCGACCACCCGCTCCTCGGTGCGGACGTCGATGCCGACCCCGAGCCCGCCCAGCTGCTCCAGCGATGCCCAGTGGGTGGTGGCCGGTCGGCCATCGAGCAGTCCGGCGTCGGCCAGCACCAGAGCGCCGGTGCAGACACTCGCCACCATCTGGGCCTCGTGGGCCCGGGCCCGCACCCACTGCTGGATCCCCTGGTCCCCCAGCTGCCGGCGCGTGCCCTCACCCCCGGGGTAGATCATGACGTCCAGCACGGGATGGTCGTCCCAGGTATGGTCGGCCAGCACTCGCGCGCCTTTGGCGCAGGTGACCGGTTCCGGGTTCGGCGCCAGGGTGCACACCTGCACCTGGTCGTCGGGGAAGTAGCGGGCCCAGGCAGCCAGCACCTCCCAGGGCCCGGCCCAGTCCAGCTCCTCCACCCCCTCGAACAAGGCGATACCGAACTGCACCGGCGTGGTCCCCCGTCCTCGGCTCCGGCCTCGTGCTCCGAAAGGGCTACGACAGCCGCTCGACCACCATGGCCATGCCCTGGCCGCCGCCCACGCACATGGTCTCCAGCCCGAAGTGCTTGCCCTCGTCCTCCAGGGCGTTGAGGAGGGTGGTCATGATGCGGGCGCCCGTCATCCCGAAGGGATGGCCCAGGGCGATGGCGCCCCCTTTGACGTTGAGCTTCTCCCAGTCGATGCCCAGATGGCGGGCCGAGGGGATCACCTGGGCGGCAAAGGCCTCGTTGATCTCCACCAGGTCGATGTCGTCGATGGTCATCTCGGCTCGGGCCAGAGCCTGGCGGCTGGCCCCGACGGGCCCCAGTCCCATGATCTCGGGATCGAGGGCCGTCACCCCGCTCGAGACGATGCGGGCCAGGGGAGTGATCCCCAACTGTGACGCCCTGGTGTCGGACATGACCACCACCGCCGCCGCCCCGTCGTTCAAGGGGCAGGCGTTGCCGGCCGTCACCCTGCCCCCTTCACGGAACGCCGGCTTCAGGGCGGCCAGCTTCTCCAGGGTCGTGTCGGGTCGCGGTCCGTCGTCGGTGCGGACGACGGTGCCGTCCTCCAGGGTGACGGGGACGATCTCGCGTTCGAAGAAGCCGTTCTTCTGGGACTCCACCGCCCGGTTCTGGCTCATGAGGGCGTACTCGTCCATCTCCTCCCGGCTCACGTTCTCGTACTCGGCCACGTTCTCGGCCGTCTGGCCCATGGCGATGTAGACGTCGGGAAGACCGTCGAAGGGGGTCCACGGCTCGGTCACCGCCGGCCCGCGGGCCGCCGTGCGAGCCTCGGCTCCGGCGAAGGCCGGGTTGTGCGCTCCCGTGTCCGAGGCGCCGTACTGGAAGCGGCTCACCGTCTCCACCCCGGCGGCGACGAAGACGTCGCCTTCGCCGGCCCGGATGGCGTGCGCCGCCATGCGGATGGTCTGCAGCGAGGACGAGCAGTAGCGGTTGACGGTCACTCCCGGCACGTCCAAGCCGGCCAGGAGGGCCGCCACCCGTCCCACGTTGTAGCCGGCTTCACCGGCGGGCTGGCCGTTGCCCATGAGCACGTCCTCCACCTGGGCCGGATCCAGCTGCGGCACCTTGGCCAGGACCTCTTTCACCACCAGTGCGGCCAGGTCGTCGGGCCGGCAGCTCACCAACGATCCCTTCATGGCCCGGCCGATGGGGGTGCGGCCGGTGGCGACGATGACGGCGTCGGGCATCGATTGCTCCTTGGTTCGTGCTCGGAGGAGTCTGCTAGGGCTCCGGCACCACGCGCCACATGACCCGGTGGGGGCCGATACCGGGGACCTCGAAGATCTCCCCGGCCTCGGCGAAGCCGGCCCGGCGGTAGAGCGTCACCGCCGCCGGGCGGGCGTTGCACCACAGCGCGCCTCCTCCGGCGTCGGCCGCCCGCTCCAGGAGCAGGTCGAGGACGGCACGCCCCAGCCCGCGGTTCCGCCACCGGTCGGCGGTGGCCATGCCCCGGATTCGCCACCACCGTCCGGTTCCCGACGGTGGGCGCACACCGGGCCACGTCGTGAGCCACCCCGGCGGCGCCTCGGGCAAGAGCGAACCCACGGCCACCACCGAGGCGCCGTCTCGCACGGCCACATGGGTGGCCAGGGCCTCGTCGTCGCCGGGGAACACCGAGTCCTCCGGGGGACTTCCCGGTCGCAGCGCCTGCTGGCGCAGCGGGCGCACCAGCTCGACCGGCACCGGCACCGCTTCGGCGTCCACGCCCCTCGAACTGTAACGTGTTCCACCGTGGAGATCGGCTTCACCGCGGAGCAGCAGGCGCTGCGCCGGCAGCTGCGCCGGTACTACGCCGAGCTGCTCACCCCCGAAGTCGAGCAGGAGCTGGCCAACAGCCACGGCATCGGCCCCACGGTGCGACGCATCGTCAAGCAGATGGCGGCCGACGGATGGCTGGGCATCGGCTGGCCCACCGAGTACGGCGGCCAGGGGCGCTCCGCCATCGAGCAGTTCATCTTCTTCGACGAGTCGATGCGCTGCGGCGCCCCGGTGCCCATGCTCACCATCAACACCGTCGGCCCCACCATCATGCACTTCGGCAGTGACGAGCAGAAGGCCTTCTTCCTCCCCAGGATCCTGGCCGGGGAGATCCACTTCTGCATCGGCTACAGCGAGCCCGACGCCGGTACCGACCTGGCCGCGCTCAAGACGGCCGGGGTGGTGGACGGCGACGAGCTGGTCGTCAACGGGGCCAAGGTCTTCACCAGCCTGGCCGGCGACGCCGACTACTGCTGGCTGGCCGTGCGCACCGATCCCGACGCCCCCAAGCACAAAGGCATCTCCATCGTCATCGTGCCCATGGACACTCCCGGGGTGCGAGTGGTGCCCATGTCGCTCATCGGCGAGCACAACATCAACTACACCTTCTGGGAGGACGTGCGGGTTCCCCTCTCCAACGTGGTCGGCGGTCTGCACAACGGCTGGAGCCTCATCACCAACCAGCTCAACCACGAGCGCGTCACCCTGTGCTCGCCCGGCATCATCGAGCGGGCCCTCGACGACGTCCGTCGCTGGGCCGGGCAGACCGAGCTGGCTCAGGGTGGCCGGGTGATCGACCAGGAGTGGGTCAGGATCCTCCTGGCCAAGGTCCACGCCAAGCTCGATTTCCTGAAGCTCATCAACTGGAAGGTGGCGTGGACCGCCACCGGGGGCCGCCTCGACGTGGCCGACGCCTCGAGCATCAAGGTGTTCGGTACCGAGTTCTACATGGAGGCGCTGCGCCTGCTGACCGAGGTGGTGGGCCAATCGGGCACCCTGCGGCGCGGCTCGCCGGGGGCGGCGCTGCTGGGCCGACTCGAGATGTACCAGCGGAGCCTGGTCATCCTCACCTTCGGGGGTGGGACCAACGAGATCCAGCGCGACCTCATCGCCATCTTCGGCCTGGGCATGCCCCGGTCGCTGCGTTAGTCAGCGGACGTCGTCGGCGCCGGAGGAGCCGCCCACATGGACTTCGACCTCACCGAGGAGCAGCAGGAGATCCGGGAACTGGCCGCCCGGATCTTCGGCGACCTGGCCGGCCACGAGCAGCAGCGCAAGCTCGAAGCGCGCCTGGCCGAGGAGGGGGCCGACGAGCGCTTCGACCGGGCCCTGTGGACGGCGCTGGCCGACGCCGGCCTGCTCGGCCTGGCCCTGGGCGAGGAGCAGGGCGGGGCCGGGTTGGGACTGCTGGAAGCCTGCATCGTGATCGAGGAGGCGGGGAGAGCCGCCGCTCCCGTGCCCCTCACCGCCGACACCGTGCTGGGCGCCCTGCCCTTGGCCCGCTTCGGGAGCGAGGAGCAACAGGGGACCTGGCTCCGGCCCGCCGCCGCCGGCCAGGCGATCCTCACCGGCGCCTGGGCCACTTCGGGTGGTGACCCTCTTCGTCCCGCCGCCAGCGCGCAGCGCTCGGGTGGAGGCTGGCGCCTCGAGGGGATCCTTCCCAACGTGCCGGCGGGGATGATGGCCGACGCCGTGGTGGTCCCGGCCCGCTCGGCCCTGGGAACCGGCCTGTTCCTGGTCGACGCCGGCGCCTCTGCCGTGACCCGACATCGCCAGGAGGCGACCGACGGCCGGGTGGAGGCCGAGATGGAGCTGGCCGGCGCCGAGGTGGGCCCGTCCGGGGTCCTCGTCGAGCCCGGGCCGGCGGGCGACGAAGCCCATCGCTGGTGCAACGAACGCGCCGTGGCCGCCGTGTGCGCCGAGATAGCCGGAGCCTGCCAGGCCGCCCTCGATCTCACCGCCAAGTACACCGCCGAGCGCGTCCAGTTCGACAAGCCGATCGCCACCTTCCAGGCCGTCGGCCAGCGGGCGGCCGACGCCTACATCGACACCGAGGCCGTGCGGCTCACCGCCTGGCACGCCATCTGGCGTCTCGCCCGGGACCTGGATGCTTCAGCCGAGGTGGCGGTGGCCAAGTTCTGGGCCGACGACGGGGCCCAGCGGGTGGTGCACGCCGCTCAGCACCTCCACGGCGGGGTCGGGGTCGACCGCGACTATCCGCTGCATCGTTACTACCTGTTGGTGAAGCACCTGGCTCCGGCGTTGGGCGGCGCCACCGCCAGTCTCCTGCGCTTGGGTGGTGTCCTGGCCCAGGCGCCCGCCTGAGCCCCGGGCTCCTCATGGGCTGACGGGCGCAGGGTCACCGGCGCCTGGCCGGGTCCGCCGGGGCGTGGCCGGGCCCACAGGCGGCTGGCCGGGCCCACCGGCGCCTCGAGCGAGCTCGGATCAGAGGACGAGCTCGGCCATCGTGTGCAGCGTGTCGACCCCTCCGGCCACGAGCAGCGTGGTGGCGATCGACTCCTGCCAGCGCACGACCTCGTCGGCGATCTTGTCCCGTGCTCCGATGAGGGCGATGTTCTCCACCATGGCCGTGGGCACGCAGGCGGCCGCCTCGTTCTTGCGCCCGTCCAGGTAGAGGTCCTGGATCTTCTGGGCCTCCGCCCCGAAACCCATGCGCACGAAGACGTCGAAGTGGAAGTTCATCTCCCGTGCCCCCATGCCGCCGATGTAGAGGGCCAGCATGGGCCGGAAGGCGTCGGCGGCTCGCTCCACGTCCTCGTCCACCACCACCGGGCAGAAGGCGATGACCTCGAAGTCCTGGGCCGAGCGCCGCGCTCCGGGACGGGCGAAGCCCTCGTCCAGCGAGGCCTTGAACTCGCCCATGTGGTCGGGTGAGAAGAAGATCGGGAACCAGCCGTCGGCGATCTCGGCGGCCAGCGCCACGTTCTTCGGTCCTTCGGCCCCGAGGACGATGGGGATGTCGGGCCGCAGGGGGTGGGTGATGGCTTTGAGGGGTTTTCCCAGTCCCGTCCCGCCCGGGTAGGGCAGCGGGTAGTGGGGGCCGTCGTTTCGGACCGGACCCTGCCGGGCCAGGACCTGGCGCACCACCGACACGTACTCGCGGGTGCGGGCCAGAGGCTGGGGGAAGGGCTGGCCGTACCACCCCTCCACCACCTGCGGACCGGACACCCCCAGCCCCAGCACGAAGCGCCCGCCGCACAGATGGTCGATGGTGAGGGCGGCCATGGCCATGGCGGTGGGGGTCCGCGCCGACAGCTGGCACAGGGCGGTGCCCAGGCGAACCCGGCTCGTAGGCGAGCCCCACCAGGCCAGAGGGGTGAGGGCATCGGAGCCGTAGGCCTCGGCCGTCCACACCGAGTCGAAGCCCAGGCGCTCGGCCTCGAGCACCTGGTCCAGGGCGTTGGGCGGGGGACCGGCTCCCCAGTAGCCCAGTTGCAGGCCGAGCTTCAGTCCACCCATGGATGTCACCTCCGGCGGACTGTCTATCTCACTTCAGTCGAGCACCAGCTCCAGCTCACCGATGCGCTGGGGGTCGGCGATCAGCTCGATGGCGACGACCCTGTGGCCCTCGGTGGTGAAGCGGAAGACCACCCGGGGCCGGCCGCCGGGCGCCCAGGTGGCACCCGACCATCCGTCGATCAAGGCCGACCGGGCGCCGGCGGCCCGGCCCGAGAAGGTGCTCGCCACCGCCCTCGCCCCCCGGATCTCGGCGGCCAGCTCGGGAGCTCCCGACACGCCCCGAGCCCGATTCGCCTCCGACATGGACAGCGCCACGGGGTCCGCCCGCAGCACCACGTCGGGGTCCAGCACGCCGAGCAGGGCCTCCAAGTCCCCTTGGCGAGCGGCGGCCAAGAAGGCCTCGACGACCTGGCGCTGACGGACCCGGGGATGCTCCGCGCTCTGCGCGCCCTGCACCCGCCGCCGGGCCCGGCTGGCCAGCTGCCGGGCGGCGGCCGGGCTGCGGTCGAGCACGGGGGCGATCTGGTCGAAGGGAACGGCGAAGACGTCGTGGAGGACGAAGGCCACCCGTTCGGCCGGCTCCAGCGTGTCCAGCACCACCATCATGGCCAGGCCGACCGACTCGCCCAGCACCGCCTCGGATTCGGGCCCGGCTTCCGCCGCCGGCGCTTGGGCCCGGTGCTCGTCGTCGAGCGCCTCGGTCGTCCGCCGCCGCCGGGCGCGGAGCTGGTCGAGGCACACCCGGGACACGACGGTGGTGAGCCACCCCGAGAGGTTGGCGACCCCCTCGGCGTCGGCACGGCTGAGACGCAGCCAGGCTTCCTGGACGGCGTCCT